>JAEOTN010000015.1 GCA_016839865.1 Promethearchaeota archaeon
AAAGGAATCAAGAGTATCAAGAACCTATTTTCTATAAGAAGGAAACAATTAACCTTACCAATAGTTGAAAGGGAACCATTGATGTAATCCTGTTTTTGGGAGATTGGAGTAGAACGGCAAAAAGAGTTTTGTGATAAGGGATATAATAACAAAAGGCCTTTTTCCACATAAGATATATTATATTCCAAAAGCTGGGTCTGATGCACTCAGATTAGCTTTTAATATGTGTAAAAATTTTGATCCCAGTAATCTATGGGAAGTTGTACTCTACGTTTCTAAGCCACTAATAGACAAATTCCCTGAAGAATTATTTTTTGATAATAATTTAATATGGCACCAACAACAATTCGGTAAAAATGGTCATATTGCTTTTGCTGATCTTGTCATCCATGAAGAATGTCTGTTTGGCTTAGATTATGCTTCAGACCTAGTACAGGGACAATCCAAGCGAATAGATTATAAAAATCGAATTAATAAAGCATTCAGAGGTTGGCATTATTTATTGTTAAATAGTATTTTGAATTTTGCCTTGGAAACAAATATAAAAACAGTCTTTTCACCAACATCGGATTTAATCATGCAATATACTGATTCCTCTCGAAAAGTCCAAAAGGAATTATTTGAAAGAGTATATGATAGAGCAGTTCAAAAACAATATCAGGTTCTAAAAAAAGGTGGATGGTGGGTTATCGATGTGGCAGAAAATCGTGGTAGAATAATTATCCCCGAAAAAAACCATGAGGTAACTGAATGTGACAAAACAATATGTGTATGTCACGACATAGAACGAGGTTATGGCCATCTTGATGTAAATCCAACATTTTCAGATATTGCAAATAAAACCTCACAAAAAAACATTGAAGATATGCTGAAAATTGAAGAAGAAATGAAAATAAAAACCACATATAATGTGCTCGGATCACTATTTAACCAATTAAAGGGACGAATAGAAAAAGACGGTCATTGCGTTGCCTTTCATTCCTATGATCATAATAGAACTTTTAATCAACTAAGAAAATGTCGAAAAGTAGATTATAGAGTTAAAGGGTATAGGCCTGCACGATCCAGGTTAACCTATGAGTTAAACGATAGGAATTTAAGATACCATAATTTTGAATGGCTTGCCAGCGGAGCAAGGTCCTTAAAAATCAAAGTGCCAAGAATGGAAAATGTAATTGTGAAGATTCCTATTTTCTTCGATGATTTTGATCTCTACCAAAAAAAGATGAATTATAAAGATTGGGAGCGAATGGCTATAGATCGAATAAAACAGAACGATTTTATCGCATTTTGTCTACATGACTGCTATGCAGATTATTGGTTACCCTACTATAAGGAATTTCTCAGAAAGTTAACAGATTTAGGGACGTTGAAAACGTTGAATGAAATCTCCAGTGAAATCAGTTTGATGAGCAGTAGATGAGGTAGAATGTGCAACGCACACTCTTTAACAAATAATTCACTATCTTACCTTTTTTCTAACGATTTCTTTTCTTACCAATATGGTAAACGATAGACTATACAATTCACAGAAAACTTAAGTTTATATGCCTTATTTCTTGAAGCATATGATCTTTAAAACGAGGAATAATCTTAGTGCGAGGAGATACCTGATCTCTTGTCTATCTTAGAAAGAAATCGAAAAAGTTTATTCAAACTCTATTTAATTGGTTTTCTAGTCTCATTGAGCTTAGGTTTTCTAGCAGTACTACTTCCCGTTTATCTCAGATGGCTAGGTGCATCATACTTCGAATTAGGCTTATTCGGTGCTATAAGTGGGATTCCCAATATAACATTACCGATTATAATTGGGACATTGTCTGATAGGTTTGGAAGAAAGATCCCTTTTTTATTCGGGTTATTGATGGCGACGCTTATGGCCGGTCTCTTGGTATTTGCTAGCTCAGTTTTCGAAATCATTCTTATCGGTGTCATATGGGGGATTGTCTTTGCTGTTCTGATGCCTGTCGCTAATGCATTGATTTCGGATTTAAGTGTGTTAGATGAAAGGACGAAGACTCTGGGTTACTACTTTTTTTCATGGTCGATGGGAATGTTTCTTGGTCCTTTTCTCGGCGGATTTATCGTGGAACGATATAGTTTTACTGTTTTGTTCTTATCGTCAATGTCTTCTGCTGCTGCTTCTTTTCTGTTTACTTTATTTTACCTTAACAATAAACATGAAAAGCGACGAACAATAACGAATAATGAGGTGGCAATACAATCTCAACATGGTAAATGGTCTGGATTAATTATTATCTACATAATATTCTTCATTTTTAGTACAGTATTTAGTGTTGCAACTATTTTATTACCCGCATATATGGATAGTCTAGAATTCAATCCTGCAAATATTGGGATATTATTTGCATTCTTTGGCATCGCACGAGCTTTTACCTCCTTGCAGGCAGGTAGAATATCAAAATATGGTGATAGAAAACCGATTATACTCGGTTTGTTATGCACATCAATTGCAACACTCTTAATTTCATTTTTTACAGGTTTTTACCAGTTCATTATTGTCATGTTGGTTCTCGGATTCGGTTTAGGTATTTTAGGACCTGTTTCCATATCGTTAGTTTCTAAAAGTATTGATGAAAATCGAGTCGGGTCTGCTTTAGGAGCGAACGAATCCATCTTTGGTTTCGGATGGATGATTGGGCCTTTCATCGGTGGAGTAATGGCTCAGTCAACACTCGGTCCCACATCACCTTATTTGATGGTTGGATTGTTAAGTGTACTTATGTTAATTCCGACAACTCTCAGTGTGAAACCTAAACTTGGGAAGGGACATCTTTAGAATGTGTTACATACATTTACTACCTATTTAAGTATCAATCACAACGGAATCATAGGGAATATGAGGATAATAGCAATGATAATAAAACCTATTCCAGAGATTATTGAGAGTACACGAATTTCTCGAATACCGATTAATCGTTTACCACTATGAACTGATAGAATTATTGCTAGCATAACGATAACCGATGTGGCTAAAAGAATTATACTGAAAAGGATAAACGCTAAAGCGCCCACTTCATTTACGCCAGTCTCAAGGAGAGTTGAACCTACCGTAATAAACCAGAGAATAAATGGCGGATTGAGAAACGTGAGGAGGAAACCACGTGTATAGGGTGTTCCAATCATTTCATTAGTCCTGGTATTTATTCCTCTGATACCTCCCCGTATAGCAGAACCGGCTAATGCTAGTAATAATGCTGTGCCTACGATTCTTAATATGTTAAGGATGTGTTGTAAAATAATTATGAATCCGATATTTAGAAAGATTAATAATACCGATTGCGCCGTCAAAACCCCTAACATCATCATAGTCCCCCGTTTAAACCCATGTAAAGCCTCATTTATTGAAAGGAAAAAGATTGGTCCCGGGACGATGTAGATCGCAATGCACGTAACAAACACAATGGTAGAGTATTCAAATGGTGACATGATCTTTCAAATCTACAGAATATGTTTTCTTATTTTCATATTATGAATTTAAGGTAAATGTTGAATCACATGAATACTATAGTGGTTGTCAAACTTCAAATCAGTAACTTACTGATAGTGCATGTTTGAAACATACTTATTATGGGAAAACCAAATGTGAAATAGATTTTGGTCCTGTATTCTTAATAGGAATTAATATTATTAAAACTAAAGGTGTGAGTAGATCATGATAAACATAGATGAGGTTCGCTCGAATTTACCTGTTACTAAAAAATATGTATATCTTGATCATGCTGCAGTCGGGCCTCTTCCTGAGTGTGTAGTTGACGCTGTTAAAACTTGTACTGTCGAGAAATTCTACGGTGATGTTTTTTGGGAAAACTGGGAAAAAACCGCTGAAACAACAAGACAAGCAATTGCGGGGCTTTTAAATGCGAATAAAGAAGAGATCGCGCTAATTCCTAATACCTCAGAAGGACTTGGAATAATTGGCAATGGATTAAAATATTTACCCGGAGAAAATATTGTAACCTCCAATCTTGAATTCACTTCGAATCTGTTTGTCTGGCAAGCATTATGTAAAAGATATGATATGGAATTTCGAGCTGTGAAAGCAAAAAAAGAGGTGTTGGAACTCGATGATTTTGAAAAAATGATCAATAAAAAAACCAGACTAGTCGCAGTCTCTCATGTTCAATTCTCTAACGGTTTCAAGATAGATTTGAATAAATTAAGTGATATCGCTCATGAGAATGGTGCGTATGTAATCACAGATGCAGTTCAATCAGTTGGGCAAATGCCAATAGATGTGAAACAACTTGAAGTTGATTTTCTTGCATGCAGTGGATACAAATGGTTGCTTTCTCCACTGGCAACCGGTTTCCTCTATATAAAAAAAAATCTAATTGAGACTGTGTATCCTTCCATAATTGGATATAGATCCTCTGAATACCCTGATAATTTTAAATTTCGTACCTTTGATCCTGTTAAAAACGCACGACGTTTTGAGCATGGACAACTAAATTTTCCTGGATTCGCAGGTATGTTAGAAGCAATCAGATTCCTTACAAGTTATGGAATTCAACACATCCAACGAAGAATTCAAAAGTTAATGGATCAGTTAATTGAAGGAGTTTCGTGGATGCCGCATTTCACACATCTCTCATCAATTAGCCCTCAACATAGATCAGGAATCATTAAACTTTCATGTCGGGATCCTAATGCAGTAACAACAAAACTTCTATCAAAAAAAATAATCACATCAGTCAGAGCAGGAGGATTACGTGTCTCCCCTCATTTTTATAATTCAGAAGAAGAAATTGATTATTTATTAAAAAATCTAAAAAAATATCATTAACATATATAGTATCTTAACGGCAATTAATTAACTCGTACCTTGAATAAATTCCGTAATATTATCAGATTAATGAAAAAGAACATTCAGTAACAGGTTTAACTAGGCTATTATCTTTTTTAAAAACGTATTCTCTTTTTTAACGCGTTTTTGTATATAAGGAATTTTTTTGTATTATTCAATACCACCAACTGTGGATTCTATGGTTTGGGGGATATATCTTGGGTTGGAGAAACGGCTTCAAGAACACCTAGAAAATCCACAGCACAAAATTCTATTGGAAAATATACTCAAATGGCAGAGCAAAGGCGGCGCTAAAGAAGTTGAGCGATGTCTGCTTGAGATGATTGAATCACTAATGG
>JAEOTN010000400.1 GCA_016839865.1 Promethearchaeota archaeon
AAAGCCCTGCGATTTTCCATGTAATTATGAATTCAATCTATGGGAAATGGATTTCAAAACTGCTGGTTCTCTTGAAGAGATATTCAAAAATGGCACTTTATCTGTGGGCTTCATAGGTCTGTCTGAAGCTGTGGAAGTCCTATCTGGAAAGAAATTTTATTCAACTGAGGAATTATATATTCAGGCTCTTGATATAGTAAAGCATATGCAAAAAGTTGTGGAAGATTTCAAAGATGAGCATAATCTTAATTTTACTCTTCTGGCTTCTTCAGGTGAATTTATTTCTGGTAGATTTCCAGATATAGATAGGGATTCTTTTAGTCATCCGATTCTTGATAAGGAATTTTATACCAATTCTTTTCATGTAAATGTTGATTCAGGCCTACATCCTATCCAAAAAATTCGTTATGAGGGGCCTTTCCATATTTATTGCAATGGTGGTTGCATATCCTATGTCGAGTTCTCTTCTGCTCCTTTAAATAATATCGAAGCGGTGAAAGATGTTATTGAGGCTGGAATTGAATATGGAGTTAATTATCTGGGGATTAATTTCCCTCTTGATGAATGTAGAAAATGTGGAGAGGTAGGTACATTTGATAACTGTCCACAATGTGGAGGTAACGATATATTTCGAATAAGACGAGTCTCAGGATATTTGGAAGACCTTAACTTCTTTACAGCGGGTAAGAAAGCTGAAGAAAAACAACGAAAACCCAATGCGAATAGTAAAAATGCGGAGGAAAGTGACTATGCATATAGCCATTGAAGGTATGGACGGTGTTGGTAAAACCACTGCTGCTAGAAATTTAGCAAAGAGATTAAATTTTAAAATAATTGAAAAACCACTTCATTACATGTTCGATGAGGAAAGTGATTTCACCAATTACGTTCGGATCAGGGATTACATCAATAGGCAAGTGGAGAACGATGTTCTCAGAGCTTGGTTTTACGGATTGGGGAACATTTTTTTATATCACCGATTTAAAGATGAAAATATTATTACTGACCGCCATTTGGTATCAAATTATTATTGGTGTGGATCAAATGAAACAGAAAATATCTTTAAGTGTATGGTCGAATTGATCGGTAAACCAGATTTTACATTCTTACTTTGGACCTCAGTTGAAGAGGCCACAAAACGAATAAAGACCCGAAATCCTAATGACCCAGATCTCAAAAAAGCCCAACTTTACCCTACTGCAAAGAAAAAAATGGAATCATTCCTTCAGCGCTATGAAATGGATTATGTGGTGATTGATACTACCGCTTTGACCGCCAAAGAAGTGGTCATTAAGATGTTAGATTCCCTTCCAGCTAAACATAAAGAAACTCTTGGTTTAAAGCGTTCAAAGAATTTGGAGAGTGAAAAATGAGTATAATCCTTAATGTCCTTAATTACTTCTGGAAACTCAGATTTAATGAAGAAATCGCAGATCTCTATATAAAAAAGTATCATAATAATTATGAAATTTCAATTGATTTTGCTAATGAAACAATGAATTATGGAGATAAAATCCACATATATGACGATACCTTCAAAAAATTTTCTCAAAAGAATTTTATAATCCTTGAAACTGTGGATAGATTTCTCAGTAGAAATTATCGACCAGAGGATATACACCTTGGCAAAAGTTCTATGTATGACCTTGTAATTGAAAACATTTCAAATGGAGCTATTTTAGCTGTCAGATGTATGGAGTTTGAAGAAGAATATGACATAGAAGTAGCAAAACTGAAAAAAGACCATTCAATTATGAAATCATTTTTTGAAGCAAATAATGATATAGATTTTTTTTGCGCATATACTTCTCGTCTTAAGGCTGGTTCAATTGAATTCAGATATGCTGTATTTCCTCGTACTTATTCTTCATATAATCCCGAAATCTATTTAGGTGGACTTTTCGAGGAAGATATTCAACCATATTTTCCAGATTTTGAAAGATATCGTGAAGGAGGAAGATCACTAAGACGAAGTATTGAAATAATTGGTGATTTTGAAATATCTAACGGAATATTGATGAAATATACAGGGAATGACCGCCATGTTGTTATTCCTAATGGAGTTGAGAGACTAGGTAGTAGCGTTTTTTGGAATTGCACCAATATTGAGGACGTTACGATCCCAAATAGTGTAACCAATCTTGGAGGCGATACATTTTTCAGTTGTGAAAACCTTAGAAAATTGACAATCCCACATAGTGTTAAAATGATAGGTGATAATCCATTTGCCATTTGTCCTAAACTTGATTTAGTCAATGAAAGTCCATATTTTGTTCTTGAAGATGATGTTTTATATAATAAAGAAAAAACACAACTTATACAGTATTCTATTAAAAAAAAGGATAATATCTTTAAAGTTCCAAATAGCGTTATATCTATCGGTAAACATACCTTCGTTAATTGTCATAGTCTTAGAAAAATCATTATTCCACCTAGTGTTAGGATCATAGAAAACAATCCATTTTCAAATCTTCCAGATATGAGATTGGAAAACAACAGCCCACATTTCATTTTCAAGGATGGAGCACTTTATAATAAGACCATGACAACATTGTTCTACTATGAACATGGTTTTGAGTCAAAGAATCTGGTAATCCCTGAGGGTGTAAGTATAATTGGTAGGCACTCATTCTATAACTGCAAAAGTATCAAAACTTTAACTATCCCCAAAAGCGTAAAAATCATCGGTTATAATCCATTCACAGGTTGTACATCATTATCCTTGATAAATCACAGCCCAGAATATGTATATGAGAATGGAGCTTTGTACAATAAAACAAAAACCGATCTTATCTATTTTTCAATACCCAACCCAGCCGAAGAATTTGTGGTTCCGAACACTATTAAGAAAATAGGTAGAAGTGCGTTCTTCGGATGTTCAAATCTAAAAAAAGTTGTAATTCCAGAAGGAGTTGTAAAGATAGAACGAAGTGCTTTTGCTAACTGTTCAAGCCTTAGTGAAATTTCCATTCCAAAAAGTTTAGAGAGTTTGGGAGAATGGGCTTTTGCAGATTGCAACAAATTGAAAAATATCACACTACCAAAGAGGGTTTCAATAAAAGCTCACACTTTCATTAATTGTTCAGCAGAGATAAAAAAAGTTTGAAAATTAGAGGAAATTGGATGAAATTTAAACTTGGCATTTCAATTTACAGTGTCCCAGACCGTTCTATAGACATACTTATAGATTTTGTTCAAACTCACAATTTCTCTGCCATAGAGCTATGGGACTCCCCATTATCAAGGAGCAATGTGAAATTATCTAAATACCTAGATGTTGGAGATAAGATAATATCTGTTCATGCACCGCTATTGGATCTTGGTGATGGAAGCACTTTCAAAATCAATGTTCAGAAATTAAGAAACACAATTGAGCGGGCTAATTTATATGGAGCAAAGAATATCGTTTTGCATACTGAAGAACTAAATGGACAAAGTGTTTCGAACGGAATTAATACCGTTAAAAAAGTCATTGATTCCAATCTTGAAATATTAGAGAAGTATAGCATGGCTCTAAATTTAGAAAATGTAGGTTATCTGGGAAATGATCTTATATCGAATTTTGAGCAGCTTACTTCATTGGTTGATAACTTTCCAAAACATTTGGTGGGTATTGTATTTGATGTATCCCATGCAAATCTAACAGGAGGAATTGAATCTGGTATAGAGATCTTGAGTGACAAAATAAAACTCGTTCATTTATCAGATAATTCAGGAGACCAAAAAGAACACCATATGCCAATCGGAGAGGGTAATATTGATTTCAAACAATTATTTAAGTATCCATATTTGGATGGTTTAACAGCCCTTCTTGAGATCACTCCGAATAATAATTGGCAAAAGAATTTACTGGACAGCAGAAATGTTTTGCAGAAGTTAAATCTTTGCTAGAAAATGGAGAGAGAACTGTATGAATAACATCACTAAAAAACAGAAAAAACAACTGACCAAAAAAATATCAGATTTGGAGCAATATTTAAAAGAACATTCCGCTCCAGAAAGGTATTTACAGATTCTGGATGATGCAAGAGAGGAGATCTTAAAAGAAAAATATGGTATTGTTTTTGAAGAGCATGATGAAAAGGTTGATGTTAAAAATGTAATGCTGGTTGAACAAAAAAATTTAAGAATCGAAAATGGAGGTCAGATGAACCAGCTGATCGAGGGTGAAAATTTCGTTGTGTTAAAGTTTCTGGAAAAGGATCACAATGGAGCTATAAATGTTATCT
>JAEOTN010000401.1 GCA_016839865.1 Promethearchaeota archaeon
GTTGGGAAATCAGTAGAGAAAGTCATTCCCGTAAACCATACATGGTTTTGAGAATCAAATTCAATTGCGGTAGCTGCATCTCCATCTGAACCCCCTATGAATGTGGAATAGAGTAATGTTCCATTAACCCCAGATAATTTGAATACAAATGCATCCACGCTTCCATTAAGCACTTTATCATATGCATTAGATGTAGTTGGGAAATTAATGGATCCAGTTTCTCCACATATCCAGATATCTTGGTTAGCATCAATCTCCAGCGTATGGGGAAGTTCATACCCCACTCCTCCAATAAATGTAGAATATAAAAGACTGCCATTTTTTCCATCGATTTTTGCCACGAAAATATCAAATGACCCTCCATGAGTCTGATTATAAGCATTAACCGTTGTAGGAAAATCTAACGAGGTAGTAGCTCCCGTAATCCATACATTTTTTTCTTGATCCACAGCTAAGTAAGTATTCTCATCAGTATCCGATCCTCCCAAATAGGTCGAATAACTAAGCTCACTACTGTAACTTTTTATTTCATTAACAATAGATGGTAATTCTATATACGGTGATTCATTCAATAATACTGTTGATTCACATGTTGTATTATTGAGGATTAATTTTGCTTGAATCAATGCTCCCAGAAAAAGTATTATTACAAGTAAAAGAAATGAGTTCGATTTTTTTTTCATTTGGGCCCTACTCCGATAAAAGAATCAGATGGAAATATCGCTTTTCAATGAATCTGGTTCCTTATAAATTTTAAGAACCTCCACCCTCAGTTACTCAACATTGCTGGATGATTTCATAAACAACGATTTAATTAAAAAAAAAGAAAATAGAATAATTTGTTGCCCTGTTGAATGAGATAAATGACTTGAAATCAAATTATTCCATTAATTAGGTAATTCCAGCAGTGCTATTTGGTTGAGATGACATTTCAAAAATGAGATTACTTATTTTCCATTTTTTGGTGTTAATAGAGAAATAAATTTCTTCATTTTTTTAACATATCATGTTTCATTGATGTGTTTCCCTCTGAGCTTGAAAAGAGTTCTTATTTCACCGTAATAACCAGAGAAAATAATTATTCCTATCAAGAAGAAAATGATAGATAATCCTACAGTGCATAGAACTTGGATTGGATTTAAGGGATTATAACCTGCATACTCTTCTCCTATTAGCAGATAGACAAGTATTGCTGTTGCTGAAGAGATTGGATGTATTTGAGCGAACAACTGAATTTGATTTGGGAGATCTGAAAAAGGAACAGCCATACCACCGAGAAAAAATACAATTAACGATATTCCTACTCCTAAATGGGTTGCAGCGGATTCGTTTTTAACGAATGATGAGATTAATAGCCCAGTACCTACTGAAGTCAATCCGATAAAAAAGATGAGACCTAAGCTTATTGCTAGTTCAATTAATAGTATATCAAACTTTGCACCATACAGTAAACCAACTATGATTAAGAATAATATAGATAAAAATGTAAAGAACCAAATAGCTACTACTCTCCCAATGGTTTCTTTCCATAGTTTTACAGGCATGGAAAGAAGTTTTCTGTACAATCCTCTCTCTCTATCAGCTGCTATGAATCCAGCTAAATTTGCCTGACAAGCACTCATTATCAACAAAGAAATCATCGATATTGTTATTAATCCTTTAATCTGTGGAAGGACAGCTTCAGGGATATCAAGTAGAGTATGTGGTAACAAAATCATAAAAAATAAAGGTATTCCTAATGTACTTATAATAACAGTCCTGTTTCGTGCATACTCTTTGAGAGTTTTGTTCATACTTGCTAAAATTTGATTCATTTTACCACCCTATCATCGTTTTCTCAGTCAATCTGTAGAAAATATCTTCCAATGAAAGACCTGTCTTTTCAGTATGCGTAATTTTGCATCCAAGGAGACCAAGTTTTCTTGTTACCTTATTTAGGATATCTTCGGGTTGTTTGCAAAAAAATCTATAACCAGTTCTTGTTTCAAAAAGGTTACCGTCATTTACGCATGTTTTGATTGTACTGTAAACGTTCTCGCTTTTAATCGATGTTTCGATGCTCATTCCGCTCTGATCCATTCCATTCGTTTTTCTTAATCTATCTGGTTCATCCTCGATTATTATCGTTCCTTCGTTGATGAATCCCACCTTTGATGCAATTTCTGCATCTTCTCCGATATGAGTAACAAAAAATATTGCTACTCCCTCTTTTTGGATATCCTTAAGTTTAGAAAGAAATTTTTTCCGAGCTGATGGATCTAGCCCCGTTGTTGGTTCATCCAATATCAATAATTTTACATTAGGTAGTAAGGCTGTTGCAACTTCTAGTTTTTTCCTCATTCCACCACTATAATGTGCAACCCTTTTTCTAGCATCCTCTTGCAGATTCATTTTCTTCAATAGTTCTTTAGTCAATATCGTTGCGTCTTTTTTGGGAACTCCGGATAGTCGAATAAAATAGAGTAAATTCTCTTCACCAGTTAGTAATGGACTAGAAAATTTCTCCTGTGGAACATATCCAATCACATTTTTGGCTTTCTCTGCTTCTTTCACCACATCATGACCGAAAATTTCCACCCTACCAATCGTTGGTGCATTAGTACAGGCAATAATTGAAGTTAATGTCGTTTTTCCGGAGCCATTTGGTCCCATTAGAGCGTACATCTCCCCCTGATTTATATTCAAGGATACTCCTTTTAAAACTTCCATGTCTCCGTATCTTTTATGTAAATCACTTATTCTTAAGATTTTCATTTTTTTCTTCTTCCTGTGAATTCAGGAAAGACAAATCACTCCTCCATTATTAACTAGGCATATTTTCTGTACAACAGAAAAGACTTCTGTATTACAGAGTAAGCTAAATGCTTATATTAGAAGAAAATCTACAACTATTGGGATCCATCATGGAGGAAATTCAAAAGGTAAATGAAGCACTTATCATCATAGAAAGATATTCAGATTACTTAGCTCGGAAAGCTTGGGGCAAAATGTTAATTATTTGGGGAATCATAACACCATTGGGGTTGGTATTATACTTCAATCGTCACTCATTCTCAACACTTTTTAAAATGGACGTAGAATCATTTACGGTTTTATCTTCGACTTTTACTGTACTAATTGGCATTGGATTAACCATATACACTTTCCTAGCAGCATCAAA
>JAEOTN010000402.1 GCA_016839865.1 Promethearchaeota archaeon
CTATAGCTAAAAATCAAATATTAAGCATGATCGAGAGTGAACCCGTGAAGAATTTAATGGAGATTTTAAAGATTCTCCGAAAGAAAAAAATAATCGACGAATTTGAATATAAAGGGGAATCCTTAGTTTTATTAATCGATGACATTCAGTTTTCTACCTCATTTCCAAGTTACTTATCAAAGCTTACATCAAAAAAGACTCATCCATCAATTGCTCAATCGTATAAAGCCAAAAGAAGGGTAAAAGAAGAAACACACCCTCGAGAACTGGGAGACCTTGGTGATGAGGTATTTTCCAAATTAAAAAAACTATCAAAAGAAAAAAGCAATAACACAAAGGACGAATGATATGACCGAAAAGGAACTAAGTTGGGGAAAAGTTGTAGGTAAAAACACGCTTGGAAACATAACAATACCAAAAAAAATGTTTGAACCGTTCTTCAGTGAATCTTTGATTACTAGTGATTCATTATCGCATGTATTAGTTGTGTTTTCTCCAAAACCTCGAGCCTTGAAAATTGATATCTTTCCTTTAGAAGGAAAGGAAGTGGTTAAGATCCAGCTGAAATGCGAGGATTTTTCGATAAAAACCATTGATGAGATTAGAGATGCCACTCGAGAATTAAAATTACCAGATGATTTATTCGTATCTGGTGTGTGTGTTAAACAAAAATTTTGCCTATATGAGTCATATATCGAAAAGAAAAAACTATTGGTTCCAATGGAGGAAGTTAAGAAACGATTCCAAGCAGCAGAAAGTATTACAGATGTACAGATTTACAATGTGGAATAAAGGAATGGTAACTGTATGTCCGATCCGAACACTCATCAACAAAACAATGAAAATTTAACCAGTTATCGATATATTTTAGGAGAGATGGGAATCCAGATTTTGATTGCAATCTCTCGCGGTGCTTCTACGAAATCCACAATCCATCTTCTTTCAGGAGTTCCTTCAGAATGTGTTCAAGGACGACTCCCAGTATTATCAAGTTTGAAGCTAATCCTCCAAACTCAAGATGAATTTCATATAACTGATAGGGGACATAGTTTTTTAGTTACATTAGAAAAAGAATAATTGTACCAATGACGAAATCAAGACGATCTGAGAGTTATGCCCTTAACTCCGGGATGAAAGCGATCCACACCGAGGTACATGATTAAGACCAAAATTTTTTTAGCACGTAACTTGAATCATAATATAGAACAAAAAACGAGGATCAAAAAATGCAATTCGGTGGAGATATTGGAATCGGGCCGGAAGATATCAGTCGATTAGAGCCCGAAATCGCTTATGTAACGTCAAATTCAGATATAGAAGCTATCGCTCTTGTTACAGATTCGGGATACCAAATTGCATATGCCGCAATAAATCGTTCTATTGATTCCGACGCATTGTGTGGTATCGCATCTGCTTTGACCTCAACATCGAATATGGTTACAAAAACGGTTTTCAACGAGAATTTGTCCGAAGTAATTGTTCGAGCGGGAAATGGATATATTGTAGTTTCAAACGCCGGTAGATTTGTTTTAGTTGGTGCAGCTCAAAACATCCAAAACATGATGAAGACTGTCAAAGTATTTCGAGTTGCTTCTCAAAGAATTGCTACGCAATTTCCACGATTCTAATATATTTTTCCAATCTGTCGACAAAACTCATTTTTCTTTAAATCAATTTAGTTTTCCCGTCCTATCCTATAATTAACTAGGTGACAACAATATATTTTATAGCTGCTTTATATAATGATAGAAAATGTCACCCGATCCAATTTCTCCTATCTCTCCTGAAATACGACGAACTATAATAGAAGCGAAGGAAAACCTCGGGATGACTCATATGCAGATTTGTGTGCAATATGGTTTTGATTGGGATACGGTGATGAATTGTTTAGGGAATTTATCGTCTAAAAAAATTGTTGAAAAAGACATGTATCACCAAGGATTTCAATACACATTTCGATGGATGAAACATCGTCATAATCGTCAAGATCCTATTTCAAAAACATTACATAATTTTTTAGCAAAAATAAGCAAAGGACAATTCCCAAAAAAATATTTTAATGATTCAAGTGTGCAGCGAATCTCACAATTCCGATTAAATCGTCTGAAAAGGGGAAAAGTTACTGAGATCGGAAATACTCTTATAAATGAAGGTGAAATTCAACAGACACATAATGTTCATGATTTATCCAGAATTGCTAAACAAACATTCATGGATCATGTAAAACAAAAAAAACATAAACCATCTCATGATGATATTCAATCTCGAGTTTTAGAGGAAGATCCTTATGGAATTGCCATGGAAATACCAGTTTGGGGAAATCCTCCTATCACACGAGATATTGTAACTGGTCATATTGACATACTTCGAGTTTTTGACAATACTTTATACGTAGTGGATTATAAACCGGAAGATTCTTTTATGCGTTCAATTCCACAAGTAGCATTTTATGGATTCCTTCTAGAAAAAAACCTGAATCTGAATAATGTAAAGTGTATATCCTTCAGTAAAAACAAGGTATGGGAGTATAAACCGAATATTTTGAATAAAATCAACGATATGCTTCTAGAGCATAATATCAAATTTTTCGCATGGCAGCGATATTTATAAAAAAAAGGATAGAGTGAGATTACTCACAATATTCATCGGAGCAATATCTATTTTGTATTGTAAATGAAGAAGATCTCACGACTGCAGATTTTAGGAATTGATACCCAATATCGTAAGTAGATCCATCTCCTGCAAGATGAATTACATAGGGGATTTCTTTATTCCATAAACCTTTATATCGCAATATACGATACGTAGTAGCAATTGCATCAGCAACCGTTGCTCCAGATTCGAATAGATGGTGAATCCATGAGGTTTTCCATGACGTGAAGTTGTCCTTGCTTGTAGCTACTTCTAAACACGATGTATTGTTCACATACAAAATATTGTCTTTTGCTACTTGAGTTGCAGCTAATGTTAGTAAATGCATAATTGAACCTGCACCACATCCAGGACACAAACCAAATCCTGGAGCAAGGTGTGTCTGAGGTGAGAATTTCTTCACACTGAGTTTATATACATCCATGGGAGCTTCAGCACCTAAATTATCGACTAGAGCTTTCATATTACCTAATCTTGACTCAGTCTGCAGTATCAGTTCATTAATTAAGTCTTCTTCAAATTTTGGTTTGAAAAGATGCTTGTATTTACCCATGGATTTGATGAATTCAAGGAATTTATCCCGACTGAATTTAAGTGGTCGGGAGTAACTCCATTTAGGAACTCCATCTTTTACTCTGATTGTAATTAATGGATAATATCCTGAATCCGTAGCTAATTTCGCAATTTTATAGGAATCATGTGCCTCTGATCTCCATCCACGAGGACATGGAGAAAATGCTTGGATAAATCCTCCACCTGGAGTTTTCATTGCTTCGATGATTTTACCCATAAAATCGTTTGGATATGCTAAACTTGCTGTCGCAAAGAACGAGGACTTCGTTCCTAAAAATCCCATTGGATTCAAAATATCTTGTTTTACGCCCACTTTTCCCTTGATCTCTTCACCACCAGGACCAGTTGTTGTTGAGCAAGCAAATGGTGTGGAACCACTTTCTTGTATCCCCGTATTCATGAATGCTTCATTATCGTAATTGAAATACAATACGGTGTTTCTCTCTTGGCGTTTCATCAAATCATTAACATCAATGATGTTAGGTTTTACTGCCATTTAGATCTCCTCCAATTTGTCTTTGGTTTCTCGAACACCCAAGTAATAATACAGGCGTCCTTTCATATCGTTTACTTTTTTCATCTTCTTCGCAGCAGCGTTGAACTCATCCTTAGTTACGTCTCTTCCTCCTAATCCGACAATAAAGGCACGGAGTATTGTACCTAGTGGATAGGTTGCGGTAGCAATAGATGATGCAACTGGTGGTAGGACATTGTTTAAAGAATCATCTTTTTCCAGCACAATTAATTTCTCGATATCATGTTCTTGAATCATCTTTTGCAATTCTTCAAATGGGAAAGGTCTCCAAGTTCGGATTTTGATTAATCCATAGTCTTTATTCTTTTCCATCCAACTAATGATGTTTCCACACATGGATCCCATTGTAATGAATGCAGTTTTGGAAGGTGCATCTAAATTGAAACCCTCTACATGATCATAGTGTCTCCCTGAGAGTTTTCCGAAATCTTTGTATGCTTTTCCGATAGTATTCAGTACCCCTTCCTTTGCTTTATCTAATCCACGACGCCCTTCCATGAAATAGGTTGGAGTGACAATACTACCCCATGTTCCTGGTGTATCTGGACCAAATGTGTGTCGTTTTTTCTTTGGAGTGTATTTCATTACCTCAGCATGAGTTAATGACTCAAAATTCTGAGCAGAATGTGATATTATAAATCCGTCATGAACGAACATCGTTGGGAATAATGAATCTTCAGCAATTTTTGAAGCCATTATTGCCGAATCATAGGTTTCTTGCACATTTTCTGATACAATTGCATTCCATCCAAAATCCATTAGAGTAAATTCCCATGAATTCCAGATGCTTAGATTCGGAGAATTAAATGCTCTTGCTGAGATGAGCATAGTTAATGGTAATCTCCAACCAACGGGCATGGGTAATCCTTCGCACATTAAAAGGTACCCTTGACTTGCGGTAGCTGTAAAAGTCCGTGCACCTGCTGCACAAGCTGCGGTGCTATATGAAATAGCTGCTAGCTCGGATTCTACATTTACAAAAGCAGCCTTTAAGTATCCATGATTAACTACATCGCTTAAACCCTCTACAGACTGAGTTTGTGGGGTAATCGGGAAAGCGCAAATCACATCTGGATCTGTTTGGGAAACTGCGCCTGCAACAGCATAATTCCCTGTCATCGCTAATTGCTTTCGTTCCGTCATCTCTTTAAAAAATGGATTCATTGGTTCTACGGACATTATTTTTTGTCTCCTTTAGTTTCTTTTTTCAATTTCTCTGTAAGTGCTCCTTTTGGGCAAATTAACACACAATTCATGCATCCTTTGCAGTGATATTCATCGACTCCCGCGACATGGTACTCGCCATCCTCACCTAGCTCTCTTAAAATCGCTAAATCAGGACATACCATGAAACAGCGGTGGCAATTAATGCAAAGATCCTTATTCCATTGTGCGACGGATACTCCCCAAGATCCTGTTTTCACTACTTCAGAACCCCCAGGAGTATACCAAACTCCAGCCAAGTCCCGATCTTTGTATCCGGGATTTCCAAGACCTGTATGACTCCACGGCTCTTTTGTGTCCGCAGTATAATCCAATTTAAAGCCCAAGTCTAACACTTCAGTTTTTTCAAACGCGAGTTTTACAACTTTTGCATTCTTCTCAGCAATGCTTGCTTTAAATGTCTTGAAGATTGCATTTTTTAATTGCTCCAGATCAAAAATACCTGAAACCTTAACTAATGCTCCTAAAATGACTGTATTTGTAATATTTCTTCCTAACACATCTAGAGCCAATTGGGTTGCATCCAATTTTGCTAAATTAATATCATCGCGACTAACTTTTTCTTTGATTTCATCGAAGGACATGGTTGTGTTAACTATTAACCATCCTCCAGGAGTCATACCTTTTGCAACGTCAATATCTTCTAATAATGTGTCATCCAACACCCCTACATAATTGGGTGTGTATACTTGCGTGTTTGTCCGGATTAAATTCGGATTTTTACCTAAACGCGCATAAGATTCGGTGGGAGAACCCATTCTTTCGGCACCAAATCGGGGTTGGTTTACCCCATATCCAGCAAAAGAATCCACACACAATTGTGAGGCGGTAACACCGCCTTGTCCACCACGTGCATGAAATCTCACGCTAATTGCGTAGTCTTCTGACAGTTTTTTTCAACCTTTGACTGTTTATTCATCTAAAAAATGAAATTAGTTAGAGTATTATGGAGTTCTAAGACCTTCTATCATTAAAATTTTTAGTTAGAGATCGTTTTTACTATCTGATCAATTTGGTTAACCAATACTGAGATATATCCAATTGAATGTTCCAATAGCTTTTTTAAACAAGGATAATAAAGCCTAACTAATTTGAATTCATGAATGGACTGGCGTCAATGTCGAGACTTAGAAAGAAATCTACTATTACAGCACTAATCTTTACCAGTATTTGCGTGATATTAGTAGTATCCCAATATATTCACATGGGTTCTGCTTGGACGCAAGACGAAATTATTGTACCCGTTGGAGAAATACCCATTATAGATGGAATACAAGATGATGGCTGGAGCACAGCAAATGCAACAAAAAGCACCAAAGGGGATACAAGCATAATCAATTTCAAAGCAATGATAAACTCTTCATTCCTTTTTGTCCTGGTAGAAATACAAGCAACAAATCATGATGACGACCAGTATGTGAAACTTCTGATATCAAATTCAACTGATATCGCAGATGAAGATTTTATTGATGCGAAACTCATCCAAACTCGCAACTTTGAAAATGAAACATCTCGATCCTATAATATCAGTGACCTACATTTATCAGGCGTTGACTATATTCTCGATAATCAAACTGATTTCGAAGGAGCTGCAAATATTAGTGAAAGTACTCCTACCTACAGTTATTACGAATTCAAAATTCCCTTTGTTTCAATAAATAATGATACTCTACAAGATGCCTCTATTACCTTAGATACCTCATATGCAATTAAAGTTGAGTTTGGAATTCATGAAGAGGGAATGAGTCCAGTTTCTGTCAAGACTACCGAAGATCTTATAATTACATTAGAGAAAGGAGAGGATCCAGGAACAGGAGAACCTGAGGGTGAATATCCCATTAACATGCAAATTCTCTCATATGTCATGTTTTCTGTTGCGGGAGTTGCATTTGTCGTGATCTTTATTGTCAGTTTTCAATCTCGATCAAAAATATAAATATTTACTGTGGAAA
The DNA here is from genome assembly GCA_016839865.1 of Promethearchaeota archaeon. The sequence goes on from JAEOTN010000402.1 coordinate 6,937, forward strand.
TCATGCCAAAATATAAAAAAGGAAAAAAACGTGCACAAAAAGAAGAAGAATCACGTAAGCAATTAAGTGATCAAAAGACGGTAATGTTTAATTCATCCATACGTTCACTAATCGTTGCCGGAGTGTGCTTAGTATTATCCTTTCTATTCAACGGAAATATTATAAAAATTACGGTAGAATCAGGATCTGCTGTGGATGTCCTATTAATAATTCTGAAATCTCTATTAATTACGTTGTTTTATACGTTCACTCTTATTGGATTAGCTAATACAATGGAATTGAGGGGGAAACCATCATCATTAAGAGAAATTGTTATTATTGGAGTAGTTTCTTTAATTCAAGGCGTGTTAAGCCTACCAGTTTTCCTTCTTGCAGTATTGGGGATATTTTTATCCAGCATATATTTATGGGCTATCCAAGTAAAAGTAGAACGATACTAATCTTCCTTTTCTTATCGCATATCATGTAAATATTATTTATATTGAAATGTGAGATTTTCTTCACTTCAAGTAAGTGAATTATTGTGAAATTGGTTACATTAAATATTCCACAAGTGTATTTGGATGGGATTGAACATCTAGTCGAACAAGAGATTTATCCAAATCGATCCGAAACTATCCGAATCGCAATTCGAGATTTTTTACGAAAAGAGTATAATGGTCAACGCATTTTCAAGATTAAAAACTGATTTCACCAATAATTTAATAGGCTTTCTTGAGGAATAATATCAACACCTTTTTGTAAAATGAAAAATGACCGACTCAACTGAGGATCTCTTAAAAGAGATTCGTAAATTAGCAAAAACTACTAAAAAATTACAGACAAATTACAAAACTCTTTCAAATTCTGTAAAAGAACTAAATAAAAAACTTAAGAATTTACAGAAAACGGTTCAATCGAACCAAGAATCTATTGAAAATCATACTGCAAACCAAGAGACTGATAAAATAGAAGATCAAATCTTACCTATTGATAGTCAAAAGGGAGAACATTCGGAAATCATGCACGAACAATTTATTCCTGCTTTGAATACGATTCTCTTTGAGTTAAAACAAACTGAGAAGAAAGAATACGTTGATATCAAGACCGTTAAGGACTCATTTTTCGAAAAATATAGTATTAGAAGCGAACCAGATTTTGAGCAATGGTTAATGGAAGCTTATTGGTCTGGAGAAATTGAATTAATTTCTGGACTTAACTCACGAGGATATAGTGTAAAGGATATGTATGATAATGTGTACCACCACATTAAATTCTAATCCAAATTTAACTGATGTAATTCTACTGTATGAATCATCACATAATTTTCTGCAATTTTTCTCGCAGGTTCATTACTTGTATCAGACAAATCAGAATTCTCTGATCGATTTATTCGGAGTAGATACCTATTCTCATTTAAGATCAATCCTTGATGCTTTTCTGAATGAAAAAAACTCAGAGGATGAGACAGAAAGGAAACGACAAGGGCGTTTTTACACATCAAAATCTGTTTGTCGTTTCATTAACAGTCGAGTATTGAAACACTACGATTTGACTAATTCCATAATTCCTAACATATTAGATCCAAGCTCCGGGATGGGGTACTTCCTTTTCGATATGATATTCCTCCTTTTACCAGAAATATCTAAAAGAAATGAGCCCATCTCTGCAGATCACTTCTTATCTCATTTTCACGGCTATGAAATTCATAAACAGACCGTAGAACTGTGTAAAAATCTTTTACTAGCAGTTATTGGATTATTAATGATTTCTGGAACTCTAACAGGCGATTTGAAGAAGATCCAAAGGGTGATCGATCAAAATGTGACTGAACAAAACTTTCTTTCCGCAGAAATTGAATTTAGACCAAATATTGTAATAGGAAATCCTCCGTATATTCGTATTCATAAATTATCTTCAGAGAATAGGTTATTTCTGCGTAAATCCTATTTTACTGCAATTTATGATTTTGACATATATGTGTGTTTTTTCGAAAAAAGCTTAACCGTTCTCTCTAAAGATGGGATTTTGAGTTTTATAACACCAGAGAAATATTTATTACGAAAATACGCCCGAAACTTGAGATTATTACTGTTGTGTAACACAAACATTATTGAAATGATAGACGTATCTCGTTGTGCAGATATATTTAAAGCAGATACATATCCTCTTATAACAATTTTGCGAAAAATTACCAGCGAGTTACAATATGAAGAGAAACCACTCATTGATTATGTAAAAGGAAATAAAATCGCATTTATTCGAACAAACTTGTTTTCTAGAGAAATTCAACAACAAATACACGGAATATTAGATGGTGATTTCACTCAAAACAATATGGACATAACATTCCGAGAGTTTGCATTTACAATCTATCAAAAATTTTTGGAGGATCCTGAATATAGATTTACATTTCATCTAGATCCGATTATGGGACAGTTTGAACAGCTATTTGAAGGGTTGAGTAAAATTGGTAATATAAATTCTACAATATTTTGTGGAACGCCCAGATCGAAATATTATCACGATGTTAAACTTAATTTGACAGAATTCTCTACCCCAAATAGCTTGAAATTTATCATTTCCAGAAATATTTCACCCTATCATATATGGTGGGAACTACCTATCACATTTGATCATAATCGGTATGTGAAATCTTATTACGATACTGAAAATGGCGTTTTTTCAAAGAATATGATTGATAGGTTCTCTAAGGTACCTAAAATATTGCTAAAAGCTAATTCACGAAATATTACAGCCGCTGTTGATAATGTAGGGTATTCTTTTGTAGGAGTATATGGTATAATTTGGAATTATCCCAAGATATTTAGTATACGTATATGCTGCGCAATCATCAATTCATCACTAATAAATTACTATCTCCTTCGCAAATACAAATCCTATATGTTAAACTCACAGTTTTTGTCAATAAACAGCACTATAATCAAGGATATACCTTTACCAGGAAACTTCGATGAACAAGGAAATTTCTATCCACGGGTGTCTGAAGATCGGTTTAATGAAATAATAGATAAAATCTCTAAATTGTTATTAGAGTTGGATAATCATATCAAAAAAATGAAAAATCGATACTCTATCGAAGTGTTAAAAAAAAAATTGATCCAAATTCAAATGGTACATCAAAAATCTCCTGATTCTGAGGATTTAAAAACTCTAGAAATCCAAATGAATCAAATAAATCACCAAATCATGGACCTTTACGCAATCCCTGAATCCCTTCGTTTAAGGATAGAAGAATATTATGGGGCAAAATAGGCAAGATGGTCTGCCATATGCGTCAATGTGTGGAATACTGTAGAAACGAGCATGAATGTCAAGAAGAAGATACCTGCACCTTCTTTTAGAATCTCTTTCCATGACCAGTTATCCTTGTCGTATCTGAATCTAAAATATCCAAAGCTAAGGATCCATGGAAATCCAAACCACATAAGAATCATATACAATAACATCCACCATCCGACTAGCTTAAACACCGTAACTCCAAAGAAACCTGCTAATGCACCAGTGATTGTTTTTGCCCAATAAAACAATTCCTTTTGACGTGTAATTGCATCTTTTTCCAATTCAAGTTTTGTTTTCTTTCTTTTTACAATGTACTTGCCGGCGAGTTTTGATTTGTTTCTGATCCGTCGTGCCATGAATTGATTATACCTCGAACAAAAGATAA
>JAEOTN010000403.1 GCA_016839865.1 Promethearchaeota archaeon
TAGTTTTATCCATTACACCATTCAATTCGACTCCTTCAGTTGTGTTTAACATGACTGTTTGGGTGTATACACCTAATACACCTGGTCCTTTTCCAGCAGTGATTGATTGGCCTTTTGGGAGTCAATCATTCTTCAGTGAAACAATCCTAAATCGAGGATACATGTTCGTAAGCTATAATCAGACGGAATTAGATCCAGATACAAAAGGATACGACATTGAAGGAGTGGCGCAATCAGCATATCCGAACTATTCGTGGGGAAGTTTAGGGGTTTGGGCATGGGGAGGGAGTAGAGTGGTCGACTACCTAATAGGAGAGCCATGGGTTGAAGCACCCATGGGGATCCCTCATGCAGATCCCTCGAAATTAATCATTACAGGTCATAGTAGGAGAGGAAAAACAGCATTACTTGCAGCTGCATTGGATGAACGATTTGCAATGGTTGTCCCAAATGGATCCGGATGTGGTGGGACAGGTTCTTTTCTTGTTCTAGGACCCATAGCCGAAACAATTCAGTATATTACATCTGAAAAATTATACAAATCTTGGTTCAAGGAGGATTTCAATCAATATAGTAGAAAAGAGAAGAATTTGCCTTTCGACCAACATTTTCTAACTGCACTTGTAGCACCACGAGTCTTGTTATCAACCAATGCCAAGCAAGATTATTGGTTAAATCCATCAGGAACTCAGACAATCTACAAAGCAACTGATATTGTTTATCAGTTTTTGGAAGCAGGAGAAAAGAATGGCATACACTATCGTTCAGGTGGACATGGATTTAAAGAAGAAGATTTAGGAGCCCTTCTTGATTTCGCGGATTTACATTTAATGGGAAAAAATATTACAGGGGATTTCTACATGACCCCCTATAACTACGAAAGTCCTATTGAATTTACAGCCCCATGAAATCTATTCACGCGGTTGCAAACCTAACGTTTCTAATAACGGAGGAAATATCTTTGGATAGTGCACAGCCATAATATGACATCCTGCAACTAAATTTCCCTATACTCGGGATAGTGTTCATGCATCATTGTGAAATGTAAATCCGCTTGTTCTATTTTTCCCTCAAAAAACAAGGTAATGCCCCTCTCGAGGGCTTTTTCGACGGAGTGATTGCTATCGTCTAACATGAAAATATCTCTAGATAAAGGTATATAAACGCAAAAAGTCTGCAGAAAAAAAGATGTGGTTAATATTCATCTTTTTTTTCTAAACAAAATATGCTTTCGATATAAGTTTTGAATCAATACTGAATTTCTTTGTTTTATATACTCTGCCAATTTTCATTAATTCTTTAGGTGAAACCCACCATTTTGACTCCTTTAGTTCACTTTCTGTAGGGATCCATTCTTTCCATTCTTCAGGGAGCCATAGCTGTTGATAGTATAGCATCATTTTCGCTAGATATTCAACCCGATCTGGGTCTTCGATCCACTGATTCATCGGATCGTGCTGCATAGCTTTCACTACTAAGTCCGGATCATTACCCAGAGCTGCATTTACGGTGTACCGATGCTGTTCGGCATGAGGTCGTAATAGATCCACTACTTTAGAATCTAAATTGATGGTTGAAACGGGAGTAATTTTTCTATCCTTGAATACAGCTGGTACTTCGACAATACTATCCTTGGGGAGTTGAGGTACAATTCCATCATTAGGAATATTTACCACAAATGGAGTTTGTTTACTATTTAACCACGCAGTGGTCATTTCAATTGCATTTTCTCCACTAGAACGTGGTTTAGGCACTAGTAATCCAGTTCCAATTAGCTTGAATATCCCATAGGCAAATTTCCGACCGATTCCAAGCAATCGAACATTCCGTAGTTTTGGGAACTTCCAGTGTGGGCTCTGAATCTTATGGTTAAAGTAATTGTAATAATCAGGTAGGAATTCAGCTATGTGTCGAGAGCCAGGATAAGGAAACAATCCGTATTTTTCAAGAAGATAATAGTTAAATCCGTGCTTTTTATAATTTTTTAGATACAACTCATGAGCATGTTCTCGAACTTTGGGATAGAGATCTTCACCTTGATATGCTAACTTGGTCACCCATGCAAAATGATTCACACCAGCGTATTCATAGTCTAAATTTCTCCAATTTGGTATCTTATATCCCATTTTTTCGTTGAAAAATGATTGTAGACATTTCATTCCACCAAATAATTCATGACAAAGTCCTATATACTGAACTTCTGGGGAAACTGTATGAGCGGCAAGAACATTACTTCCCTGTGGGTTAGTATAATTCAACATCATTGCTTTTGGGCATAAGCGTTTCATATCTCGAGCAATATCTGCAACTACAGGATTTGTCCGAAGACTTCTAAATAATCCTCCTGGACCAACGGTATCTGCTGTATTCTGGGGTATTCCTAATTTGAAGGGAAGGTGAACGTCAAACCATTCTGCTTCTTGTATTCCTACGCTGATAGATTTATACACAACATCGGCATTTTCCAATACATGTTCCCGATTTGTAGAGGATGTTATCAGAATGTCAACATCATTTAGTCGTTTTGCTTTTTTGACGATTTTATGAAACATCTTCACCATAATACGTAGAGATTTCTCATCAATATCGCATAGACTAATTTCCATTGGAGATAAATCGTTTGGTGCTTCACGTTGTTGACATACGTCCAAAAAGAGACCAGTAGAGAATCGAAAAGATCCAGCCCCGATATAGGCAATTTTGAAACGATCTGCCATGCTAATGTGAATTTGAAGGATAAATTAAATTTATCTAATCCCTTCATTATGAAAGGCTATGGATGAAGTTCCAAGCAAATCCATGTATTCCGAAGATCGAATTGTTTACAAAAGGAGAAGAAGAACAACTCTAGGATTTATTTTTGTAGTGATATTGGCAACAACAGTAAACCAAGCTACAATGGTCGCTCTTGCAGAAATTTTTAGCAGCTATAGTTGGTTGTTTTTAGAGATCTCTGACACAACAGCATACACACTTGCAGGAGTTTTCTATAATGTAGGAAATTTGCTTCTAATTGTTCCTCTTACTCGATTAAGTGATAAAATTGGCCGTAGGAAGGTTTTACTCTTTAGTACATCATTTGCATTATTCGCATTAATCATTATCTATTTCGCACAAGCGGTCGAAATTGTCTATCTTGGTCGTTTACTTTTCGGGATGAATTCTTATATTGGAGTCACTACTGCTTTGATTGATGATTATTATCCAGGAGAATCCCGCGGAAAACCACTTGGATATATGTCTGCAGCAATGCTAATTGGATTTTTGTTGGGATCTGTACTCGGTCCAATAATCTATGAGGTTTTCAAAGACTTCACATTTCTTTTCTTAGACGGAATTACCCTATTATCATTCTTAAATGTGATTATTTCTATACACGATCATCCTAATTTTGCCCATAGAAAAAAGAAGAATGTTTCTACTTCAGAAAAAGAAGATCTTAAGCGATTAGCTCGTGATCCTAAATTTATCGGATCTTTAATAATTAACTTTTTTGCGAATTTAACGTTTCTCGGTTCAGGAGTTTACTGGAATATTATAATACTTACATATTTTGACGTTCCTAATAATGTCGCAGGGCTATGGTTTCTCCCACCCTTAATTGCAGATTTTTCTACATATATTCTGGTGCCAATTTTATTCAAGAAAAGGTTCGACAAAGTAATATTTTATGCGGTCTTAGCAGGTATTCCTGCATCTGTCCTATTGTTTTTTGAACCCACAATAGGAATGTTTACAATAGCGGGAGTAGTTTTTGGGATATTAAATTCCGCTGTTATTCAAGCAAATGATACTATTAGTCTGAGTTTTATACCCAAGAAGAATAAAGGAACCGCGATTGGGATTTTGAAATTCTCAACAAATGTTGCAGCTGCACTTGGACCATTATTATTTGGTTTATTGGCTGATCATGTTGGAACTTTTGTGCCACTTACTTTTTTTATATTCATGCTTATGATTGTTGGATTTACTTATTGGCTATTGGTTTATCGGAATATCAAATGATTTAAAGGAAACAATATAGAAATCGATAGAGGAGCAACTATCTAAAATGAACAAACCTATTGCATTAGTGACAGGAGCATCCCGTGGGATAGGGCACGGTTTAGCAAAAAGGCTAGTTAAGGAAGGATATGAGGTTTTTGGCACGTCTAGGCACCCTGATACGCTTCCCGAAACAGAAAAATTACCAGGTGTCAAGTTTCTAGAAATGGATTTGTTGAAACAAGATACCATTGACAAGATTATTTCTCATTTCAGTAAACTGGATCTCCTCGTTAATAACGCTGGCTATTCGCAGATTGGTTCTGTAGAAGAAATTAGTTTTGAGCATATCCAAGAAATTTTTGATGCAATTCTATTCTCTCAAATTCGAATAATCAAGGGATTTATTCCCATGATGCGAAACCAACAGAAAGGAACTATTGTGAATATAACTTCTATGGGAGGGACAAATCCCATGCCTTTCAGTGCAATCTATGGTGCGGCAAAGGCAGGATTCGATAAGCTCTCTCAAGGATTACGACATGAATTAGTCGCTTTCAATATTAAGGTCATTGCAATTGCACCATTATATGCAAACACCGCTATCATCCAGAATCAAGATTATCGAGAAGATTCTCCATATAGAGATAACATTGAAAATGCTAAACAAAGCAGAAGAAGTCAATTGAATACCTCTGCAGATCCTACATTAATTGCAGAGCAAATTGTGAAGATTTTGAAGAAGAAAAATCCAAGGTATCATTACACAGTAGGCACAAATGCAAAATTAATGGGATTTCTAATGCGACATTTACCACAGAAGATGGTTGAAAATATAATTAGAAAGCGATTTGGATTAAATAAATAAAAAATGTCAGGACCGGGAGGATTTGAACCTCCGCTCTTTCCCATTTACTGATGGGTGTGATACCAGACTACACAACGGTCCCAAATATAGAACCGAGAAATATAAAAATTAAGGGAATGCTCTTGGTGGTTCTAGTTAACACATTTTTAGGTTAGCATGAGTTTTAGAAGAAGTAGGCGTGGTCGTGCTAAAAATTTACACCTTAGACTAGATTCAGCCTTCCTCCAGTCACGCATTCCCTTGATATGAATTCTCGGCGTTAGAAGGGCGTTAGACGAGCGAGCGTAGTATGATTTGATTGACCTTTTCAGATTGACATAAAATGAAAACGAATCGGGTTCCGCGCAGTTGGGATTTGCATGGTCGCGTAGTTTTTTAGGAACCTGCGGAACTATCGCATATTAAGGTCGCTAGTCTTATAATGCCAGTTAATAATAATGAATACAGACTTATGAGCGACCATTTGTTATCCCATTGGGAATAGTTTCCCATTATTATTAAAGCTTTGTGTTATTTTTATGACAAAAAAGGGAATTTCTTCTTTTCCTTTAAGAAAAGATTGTTTTCTGATTCAATTATTTCATATCATCTAGATCTAATAATCCAGCTGCTATTATCGTAGCAAACAATACAATTTTTTGAGCAATAGGAGGGGTAATCTCAAGTATCTGGATTCCTGTATAATTCAAGATTTCGATTAGAAAGTAAAACACTGCAGAGAGAATGAGAATAACCACAAATGTGTAATCCAGATAGTAATCGAAATTCTTATCTTCACACACGGGATGATACCGTGTGACACAGCGTAAAATCTGCAAAGTGAAGTTTAAGATCGCAAATCCTGAAAGGAACAAAAAAGCCCCAATTCCATGGAGAATGACAATGGGGTGCCCAAAATCGTGAGGAATTGCAATGCCTAAGGCTCCAATACCAATTACAACTAAAAGAATTCCTTTAAGAACTCCAAAACGGAATTTATTTGAATGGAGGAAATACGACAATGAGACGAAGATGGAATAAATTCCAATTACAACGAAACCAATTGTGAATATTCTTTGAGACATAGTGTTGGGATTTTTTTCATTCCAGCTTTCAATCCCTCCTAAATAACTGGCAGCTTCTTGAAAGAACTCATAAGATTCAGTGTAAAATATCCAAGATAATCCTATTGTAATGACCATGAGGAGAACTAGTGTCCATACCATCCATCTTAAACCACGTGGACCAATACCACTTTTAGCTTCCATGGTGGATCATCGATTTAGTACTTGAAAAAGCTATTGTTTGATTTTATGCAATTTTTAGATATA
>JAEOTN010000404.1 GCA_016839865.1 Promethearchaeota archaeon
AACTAACTGGTATGAGAGATGATCTATGAATTTGCGATGGTGAACGAATAGCCAAATACGAAAAACACACAGCGCATATTAGCAATATACACAGATTTCGAATATTTTTTGTTTTCATTTTACCTCTATCATCGATACTTTTCTCATTAATTTAAATCTTTTGACAGAATCGATAATTTCAATATATAGTAAGTTTTGTGAATTAGTTTTGACTTATAACCTACTGACATCATCAAAATTTTAGATGTTTTCCTACATTTCATCAAAATTGAAGAAGATTTTCCGTTTAGATACACTGTGAATAGCGATACATTTTTACGAAGGTAATCGCAATAGAAATATGATAATTTGTGGTTGAATAAGATTTTATAATATCTACCCTAATTAAATACATAAATAAAAAATACTAAAAGGTCAAGAAAAAATGGCAAAGAAGGAATTATTTATCAAAAGAGTTTACGAAATCGTCAATGAGCTTAAAATTCCCCTCATAGATGAGCGGGTTTACCATAAAGTAGAGTTTAATGAAGCCCGAGTTACTACTAGCGTGAATTTCCGCTTCGAGGAAGATGAGAGCGTAATCCGTGGCTTTCTTGGTTTAGCTGAATATTTCCACACAGTAGTAATCAAAAAACGAGAGAAATTCTACATTCCAAATGGTCAAACATTATTTAAATTAGAGAGTTCTTAAAGTTACAAATTATCCTACACGACATAGGGTAGATTACTTACCTTATTCTTATTTTTACATTTAATTATGGATCCAGTGGGGGATCGGTCTTTACATCTGAAAAAATATATATGAAAATGATGAGAAGAACCTTTATTCCTATCTCAAACATTCTAAGTCTTAGTTTTCATGGGTGCGAATCCGTGAAATATCAGGATTAGAGCTACGAAACATATGGAATTTGGTATTATTGTGATATTTAATGGATTAAGGGTACACAATGCTCCAGAAAAACCAAATAATATCCACCCGATCCCTAGTTGTAGAGTCTTATTTTTCATTTCACCTTCGTCAGTTCTCATCCTACTTCTTAGCACTAAAAAGTTCACCCCCAAAACCAGAACAGCTGTAGCCAGGTAAACAATTGTGATTCCTAGAGGAACATGCCATACATTAACATCTATCACTGTATCTGCAGCAGTAGTTCCGATCTGTCGAATCATAATATCAGGCCATCCTATCATAGCAGTCAAGTATGCAATTCCTAATACTGCATATAATGCGACCATCCACCATTTGAGTTTGGGTTTAAATATATCAAAACCTAGGTATATTGCTATTATCAAACCAAAAGGTAAATGGATATATGTTAAAAATCCATAGAGGATTATGTCAAGGTCTACAAGCCAAATTAATTTCGCTAGAAAAGCTACAGCTCCGCCTAAATGCATAGAACCAAGACTTAAAGCCAAGAGTGCCAGAACGGGAGTCATTTTTTTTTTTTGTTTGAAAAAATGTATCATGAAGCGGAAAAAGTAAAATATTCCTAGTAAAACGAGAATCAATTCGCTGAATCCATTTAGAAATGTTAGTATGCTCAATGCCATATTTTATCACCCATTATTGAAAAAAAGTTGTTTAACTGTGTTAATAAATCCATGTATTCACTTTAGATATAAAGTGTGTTAAGTCGTATGGTGATTCCTTTGTCATTGCTATACAATTATTAACATGAGGGATGAAATAGGTTCTATGAGAGTTGAAGATCTTCATAATTATGGAACGAATATGCATGACCTTGCTACTAAAATTCCAAAAAAAATAGCTCGAAAGGCTCAAAAAGTAATGTTTTCAGCTCTGATTAAAGAATTAGGATTAGTTAAAGCAGTGAAATTGTTATTACTTATGCGGAAAAAGAATAAAGTATTATCCCAAAATAAACTTGATCATACACGTACCTTCTGCAAGAATGAGGACTTCCTCAGGACTAAAGTATCAGATGCTGCCACATTTGCTGCTTTGCAAGAATTAACTAATCCGGAGGAAGCTGTTGAAATATATAAAAGAGTTATGGAAAAAGTTATACCGTTAATGGAGAGTAGCCTTTATCCCGATCCGGAGCTAATTAAAAATTTTGAGAACCAATTTGAGATTGTAAAACAATACATTCTCTCGATTATGGAAGCAGATGAAAAAGAAGGACTTCATAAAATTGAAATTGTGGAAAATACACCGGATGTATTACAATTCAATGTTACTCGGTGCGCATGGTTTGAGTCTCAAAACGAATTAGGTGTTCCAGAGGCCACTATCAAAGATTGTTATGCAGATGAAATTTCACTTCCAGGTTTACTTAGCAAAGTGAATGTGAAATTCTCTCGAACTCAAACGATTGCTAGTGGAGCAAAATTTTGCGATTTTCGATTTGAACGCATCAAATAGTTCTTTCTTTTATGTCAAAATACCCATATTTTAATGATAGCGATCAGTTCTACAATTATGGATTCTTATGAAATGTTACCAGATACGACGCTATCATCGAAAAATGGTCCATATTCTAAGAAATTCATAGATATCGGAT
>JAEOTN010000405.1 GCA_016839865.1 Promethearchaeota archaeon
TCCAGCCACCAAACTTTCGACTTTCTTCACAAAATCGGGGTATTTTGGTTTGTCAGAGGATGTATATACATCTAAAAAGCTCTCGATATTAGCTGGATCATAATAACCAGTGACCAATATTTTTGCCATAAAACCACCGGATACCTTATCTTTTGAGGATTTTTAAATGTTAAGTCGTTTCGAAAAATTTTATTTTTGGTGTAACGAAGATCTCATGATTTTTGCTTCAATCCTCCCTTATTTAACCCACATCATGATGAATCATTTGAAATTCCTAACCTACAAGTTAAATCTATGCCTAAATGTTCGCTTTTTTCCGAAGAAATACATTCTGACATATAAAAATTTAAATTTCTTTAAGTTGAAAGGAAATAATTCGGATGACTTAACATCAAATGGTTAAACGATATTGAGATGATAACATGGAAAAAATAAAAAAACATGCTCTAATTAGAGGTGGAACGGCTCTTATCGTTTCCGTTGGAGTTATAATTGGATTATCGTTATCTTTCGGTATATTACCAGCTCTTGGGAATTTATTTCTGCCAGGAAATGGAGTGTGGAATGTACAAGGTAATTTACCAAAATATAAAGAATTTACCGACCCTGGATTAGATGATGAAGTAAGGATATATCGAGACGAGTGGGGGATTCCTCACATATATGGCCATGGAGAACCCGACCTTTTCTTTGCATTAGGTTTCTGTCATGCTCAAGATCGAATGTTCCAAATGGATATGATGAGGAGGACTGCAAATGGACAAATGGCTGCATTTCTCGGACCAGATTCGATAGAAGATGATAAATTCAATTTACTAAAAATGACTTATCACTATGCAAAACTTACTCGAATTGACATGGAAACCAGCCTCGATCCCGAAATTCAACAAATGTTTCATTTATTAACACGATATGTAGCAGGGATAAATAAGTATATATCTGAAAATCAGAAAAATAAGCCGTTCGAATATCAGTTTTTGAATGCCGAGATTGCACCATGGGAATTGGAAGATACATTAGTGTATGCAGGTTTCATTTCGGAATATTTTACTTGGGGTTATGATGATTTTCGCAGATTTAATAATCTCCAATTTATCGGAACAACTAACTACACAGAATTGTACGGATTTCCCTTTCCTTATCAACTACCTGTTTGTCCAAATTATGGGGAATATGATGATATTTCACGTCCTCCAAGTCAATTTAATATTCCAGAATCTTCCCTGGCAAATGCAAGTTTTATCCCACAAACACAAGCAAATCTAGAATTCGATGCCAATCAAGATGATCTCCCAGAATCCGGTCTAAGGAATTATGATATTCCAAATCTTGATTTTTTCAATGATTTCATCTCGGGAATAAGCCGATTTCCCCAAGAAAAGGAACGTTTAAGTCCAGATTATATCAAAGGGTCAAACAATTGGGTGGTAGCAGGAAATAAAACAGCCTCCGGGAAACCTTTATTATGTTCAGATATGCATCTTGGATGGACTTTACCTGGGTTGTGGTATGAATCTCATCTAATAGATCTCGATTCGGATTTAAATCTCTATGCAATCAATTTAGCAGGAGTACCCCTTCCTGTCGCAGGACACACTGAATATGTTGGTTGGGGGGAAACTATTGGTCCTTTTGATCTTCTGGACTGGTATTATTACAATGGGATAAACGAAACCCACTATGAATATAAAGGTGAAGCGGTTTCCTACGAGACTATCGATGTTAGTATTTCTGTGAAAGGTGAGGACGATGTTCCATTTACTATCAAATCAACGGTTCATGGACCTGTATTTACAGACTTGATTGATATTCCATCAAATTTTTCAGAAAACGTTATAGCATGTAAATGGGTTGCCCAAAATATCACGTATGATTATCTAGCATTATATGGATATATGCACGCCACTGACGTGTATGAGTTTGATACTTACTCAGAATATTTCTCCTGTCTTCCCCTTTCAATTGCTTTTGGAGATACATCAGGAAACATTGGAATTCGACCTAATGCAAAAATCCCAATTCGAAACGACACAGATTTGGAACCATGGCATGTAGGAAACGGAAGAATGCCATATAATGGTTCCAAAGGAGAAGGGGAATGGATCGGTTATGTACCATTCGAAGATCGCCCTTTTTGTATCAATCCTGAACAGGGTTATTTAACATCTGCTAATCAATATATTGCGGGACCGGATTATCCTAATATCGAAAAAATCAACGCTGGTGGCGCAGATGGTCTAAGAGCTAGAAGAATCAACCAAGTATTAGCGGCTGGAACAGAGTTAACTGTGGACGATATGAAGGATCTTCAATTAGATATATTTAGTGTAAGAGCGAGAAATATGACCCCATATATCTTGGATGCATTAGACGCAGTTGTAGTACCTTTTGATCTACAATCAGAAGCGTATGCCGAACTCGACTCTTGGAACTATAAGATGGAAGGTGATTCAGCAGCTGCATCAATTTTCAACATTTGGTTTGAAGCTTATATGTTTTTGACTTTTGATGATGATAGAGAAATTTTAGGCGAGTTTAGGTCTCCTTCTTGGAGTCGTCTTGAACAACTAACGTATGAGTTCCCCAATTCACATTGGTTTGATGATATTACGACTTCACCTATCGAAGCTCGTGATGATATAATCGTTCAGGCTTTCGGTATTACACTAGATGCTCTAGAAGAGTATTACGCAACAGATGATATTGCACAATGGAAATGGAGTGTAATTCATCAACTGGAGTTCCCTCATTTCGCATATATTCCTGGATTAGGTTTAGGACCTTATCCGGGTTCTGGGGCTTCAGCTACAGTCAATCCCTCTTACACACGGAATTTAATAAATGGAGCGGTAGTTCCGGGAGCATCACGAGCGGGTCCATCAGAGAGGATCATCGTGGATTTTGGAGATATGAATAATAGTAGATCAGTACTTCCTGCGGGGGAGAGTGGGATTTCAAGTAGTCCACATTATGCAGACCAACTCGAATTATTCCTACGTGGGGAATATCATGTGCAGTATTTTTCCTCCATAACATCATCAATACTCGAGAGTCAAGCAAACATCGAATCTCTAACTGTTTTCAAAAAAGGAGGGTCTTATTTTGCGTAAATTCGATTTAGAGAAATATTCCATGTGGATTGGTTTGGGTGCATCCATAATTACCAGTTTCTTATTCACCTTAACAACATGGTGGCCGTTAGCTATTTTAGCAGGAATTTTTGGAGGATTTTGTTCAAGGAAAATTGGAAAATCCATATTCTCTGGGGGGATTGGGGTACTTTTAGGGTGGGCGATTTCAATCCTCGTAAAAATATTAACCCAATTCACTCATATTTTGATAGATCAGATCGCTAGTATACTTTTTGGAGCTTTTGGATTTGGACCATTATTTATATTTGGGATTTTACTAATTGGTCCTATATTGGGGGTATTAGGTTCGATCATTGGAAATGCTCTTCGAATTTGGATCATTCCAAAACCAGAGAAACCAGAATAATTTCTCTTATTTTTCATTAATTTGTAAAAAAATAAATAATTATAGCATACTCATGTATGCAAACTCATCTTCTGATTCTTCAACAAAGCCACATTCCGCGCATTTACTAACCCTTTTTTTCTTGGTACCGCATTTAGGGCAAATATCAGCGTAAAATCTTGAGCTAAACACTTCTCCAGTCATTCCTGAATCTTCCATATTGATTACTAGTCCGTCTACTTCCAGCTGTCTCCTTATCTCTTTTCCCTCTTTAACAGATTGAAGTTTTTTGAATAATTCCAAAATTTTCTTCTTTGCCTCTTCTGCGGATATAGGTTGTTTTCCCTTTTTCCAACCTACCTGTCCCTCAAGAGTTGTGAAAAATCCGGATTTACGTACTTTGAAATTATGAGGTGATCGATGAATCTCAAGACCCTTAACATTTCCTTCTTGATTTACTACTCCGAGCCCAATAGTGTTTTCAGGAAATTTAACTGATTCGCTTCGATCTTTAGCCATTTTCATGCGAACGCCAATTGTTTGAGTATATTGGTCTTTATCTGTGGAAATGGTATCAATAGCTGTTTCTCTCGCAACTCCATTCCAAATAGCACCTTGGCTTATAGTAGAAGGTCCAACATTGGCAAATGTGCTTTTATACTTCATGGATCTCATATTTTCTAGCATTCCTCTGCTAGCTTTTCCTCCGTACATGAAGTTTGCACCAGCAGCTAGCATGTGAGGTGCATGAACACATTTAACGGGCACTTCGATTCTTGATTCTGGTTGAACCATTACCGTACTCACGCAAATACGGTCTTGCGTGCCCTGTCCTAAGAAAATTTCACCCTCTTCGATTAAAATGGGAGTATCTCCCTGATTTACAAAAATAATATGTTGAATTTCAGTTCCTTTCTCAATAATTTTAGCGATTCCTTGATCTAACGCTTCGGAGAGAGTAATATAATCCCGTTCTTCCTTAGGATCCTCCTTGATGATAGGAACAAATGTTATCTCGTCTATGATGATGGGATTTCCAATTACAATACCATCAGCATTGATAACCTGATTTGCAAAGTTATGAATAACGTCGAATTTCGTCATTGCATCTTAACACAAGTCGATTTACATATTTAAACTTGGGTATGGAGTAAAAGTTAATTCCCTTAATTCAAGAGCTTCCTTTCACTCTGCGGAATTCGAAATACATGTCTATAAAACACCCAGCTAATTGTCCAAACGAATGCTATAGAATACATTGTATCTGATGCAAAATGACGTCCAGCAATTATCCGAGATAACGCCATCAAGACTGTACCAAAAGTTCCCATAATAAATCCAAACCATTTGAAGATTCTGGAGGCGACATAAATCGATTTGTTAAGTTTTGGTTTGTTTGGAGTCATATTACTCCAGATCTCCTTATTTCTAAATACATAGAATAATAATGAGAACATTGCGGCTGCAGAGGTATGTCCTGAGGGGAAACTTTTGCCTTCTCCAATTAAAGTAGGATCTATTAAGAAAGCAGGTTCCCAAACAAAGAAGAAGTCATATAAATCTGGAGTCAAGGAATTGGGAAACAAGTTCGTCTGAACGGGTCGTGGTCGGCCATAATACGCTTTAAAGATCCAATTAACAATTACTCCCACACTGATTAAAACAGAAATGATGAGGTAGAGTGAATACCAAGTTAACAATTTTCCTTTTGGATGTTTAATTCTGATTAGTCCAATAATCAGAAGAATCACAAAAAATGCAAGCATTATCGCATCAAATACGATTTCATAATCGTTCATAAATTTCCACGGATAATTATCCTCGAGGAAGAAACGTTCTCCAACAGGAAGGAGGTAGTTATAGAAAAGTCTAGTGATTTGGATGTCCAACCATCCATTACCGAGTATAAATGCAATTGTAAGAATGATAAGTAAACTGTATAATGAAATTAATAAGATGAGAGTATGCTTTCTCTCTAACAAGGGATAGCGTGTTTCGGAAACCATACATCTAATTATTCTCTTAGGTTATAAAAAGTGACTCGTTTTGAAAAACACCTATTGAGATAAATTATAATAGAGAAGCATAATTTGCGTTACTATTTTTGACGAACTTACAAAAAATATCACAGAATATTAAGAATGATAGCACAAAATACTCCTCGATATGAAGAGAATGAGTTTTTACTTCATTTTTAGTTTCTTATGTATTATTATACTCGTTCCTTTTGTAGCGTCTCAGAATAATTGGACGTGGGGGACACATGATGATGATAGTGGAACCAGTATATGGATTCAAGGAGACTACTTGTATACTGTTGGATATTCAGTCGTTAATGGGACAAACGATGATTCTAGCATACTAAAATGGGATTTATCAGGTAATTTAATTTGGAATCAAACTTGGTCAGGAAGTGCCACAGAGAGTTTCAATTCGATTTATGGTCACATGGAATATCTATACACATGCGGATCCACAACAAGTTATGGTTCTGGAGAAGAAGATTTACTTTTAGTAAAGTGGGATGAAAATGGAAACCAAATTTGGAACCGAACGTGGGGGATGTCAATTAGTGAAATTGGTTTTGAAATATGGGGGATAAACAGTAGTATCTATACAAGTGGTGAAATTGACGGAGATATCTTTCTTGTTAAATGGGACTTAAACGGTAACCAAATTTGGAATAAAACTTGGGGCAGTCCAGACATAGACCATTTTAATGGTGGCTTATGCGGGGATGATAAAGCAATATACGTAGCATATAGTAAAGGTCATTGGAAGAATGCTGATATTGTTCTCCAAGGGTGGACACATAATGGATCATTATTATGGACGGATACTTATGCCACCGTAGAAAGTGACCACATTTATGATGCATGGAGTGATCAGAACACAATTTTCATCGTAGGAGACACAGGTGGTTCATCACTGAAACAGGATATAATTATTATTGCTTGGAGCAAAAATGGAACAAAGTTATGGGATACAACATGGGATTTGAATGATTATGACATTGGAACTGGGATTTGGGGTGACAACGATTCATTATATATAAGTGGGTATTCCCTTGATTGGTCTGGTAGTAGTTTTGGGGGGAAAGTTAGTGTTGTGCTTCGATATACACTAGATGGAGTATTTGACACTGCCTATGCCATAACTAGTATTCAATTTGCTTCAGATATTGTTGGACAAGACGATTCTCTTTTTATTTTAGGTCACAAAGACGGAGGAAATATTGATATAGATATAAATGTGTATGAATTGACTAAGAATTTTGAAACCAATTTTCCCACAATTCCTGGTTTTCCGTTCATTCTAATTACAATTGCGTCGATATCTGCAATCCTAGTTATTGTAAGGAAAATAAAAACTCAGCAAACACCATAGCATGACTACCAATTCTCAAAATCACTTTTCTAATGTTAAGATTATTCACAAAATTTATACTAACCACAAGGTAAGTAATATGTAACCAAGCACCATTCGTATAGTGGTTAGTATGCTGGCTTCCCAAGCCAGCGAGGCGGGTTCAATTCCCGCATGGTGCATTTCTTTGGGGTGAAAAAATGAGCAATCTGGTTAGTAAATCTGATTTTGGACATTATCTTCATGTTAATGGTCTTAAAATGTGGCATGGTCAAAGATTTTGTGGAAATGGGCTTTGACCAAATTCGCAAGGATTCAGAATTGATGCATATGGTAATCCAGGTGATTATTTAGGTTCAGGATTAGATGGGGCTGAAATTTATGCTCATTGTGCGGCACAAGACCAGCTCTGTAACATAATAAA
>JAEOTN010000406.1 GCA_016839865.1 Promethearchaeota archaeon
TGTTTTTATACCCCAAACTGGGATATTTTCTTCATTTGGTTAAAAGTACGAAAAATATAAGTTGAAAATCAAATTTAAAGTAATGCTTTATTAGTTGGAAGACAATTTATTCAATTGCTTATTTTTGGTTCGAATTGGATTACTTCAACATGATGAAGCATCCCATCCAAGTCCAAGCCTTTTTTCTTTGCTTTCCACCATTTTATTGGGTCACGAATGACCATTAAAATCCATTCCCAAGAACCAATTCCATGTAACCATCGATCAGATGCATACAATAAACAACTCCAAATCATTAGGTTTATAATCATTGTTACAGCTGTCCAGAAACCGTTTAATCGGGATCTAGTTGTCGATTCTATCCCAAATAAAGCACCAAGGAGTAACCTGGGACCAGCTTCTAACAATTGATACCAGTAAACTGTAAATGCGTAAATTCCGAATCGTCGGAAGTACTTTGATAAGGATAACCAGAGTCTTTTGTTAAGTTTAGGATTGAATTCAATAATTCGTAGGAAAAGAAGGATTAACATTGACTGAGTGCTTACAGAAACAAAAGAAAACCATCTAGGAAATACGTGAAAGAGAGGTGCAACGTTTTCTAGCCCATACAATGCAAATAACTCATAGGTACCCCAAGCAAGCATCAATATCAAGGGTATGAATAAAACTCGGATCATCCATCTCTTTACTTCAGGATGTCTAAGAATTGCGGCAATTGCGCCGCCCATGAGAAAAACACCCCACATTGGAAATAATGGACCTTCTCTTCCACCAAGAGCGTTTAAAAACACACGTATGATTTTTTCCTTTATATCATTATCAAACGCATACCCAAATGTTCGGAACTGTTCTCCATTTGCTGCGATCTCTATACCAGCGATTTGTCCTACCCATTCATTCACATATGGACTGATAATCAAAATTGTGATGGACATTATGAAAAAGACAAAAAATGGTATAATCACACGTGATTTCCTCTTTTTAATGAAAGATAAAAAGAAAAATACTAATCCACTCAATATCATCATAAATCCTAACGATTCTACAGTATCGAAGAAGAAGAACATTGAGAGATGATCGGTGTTCCAGCCCCCTGAACGAGTCCAGATATCGATTATTCCATAAAAGTAAAAATATGTAATCAATATTTTACCCAAAATTATCAATAAAATCCCACTAAGGAATTGTTTAATTAGGATTTGCCATCTTTTTTTGTCATTTTGTAAGGCATTAAACATCTGATAAAAGATTACAACACCCGAGATCATTATGAAAAAGCCCCGCCAATGCATTATGTTAAGACCAATCACGCCTAAAATCAATAATAGTGGTGGAAGTGTCGTTATGTCTGATGGGACCGTGACTTGAAAGCTCACACCGAATACATGAAAAAGTGTCATAAAGAGTACTGCCACACCACGTAAAAAATCAAGTGAGGTTAATCTCTTCATGAATCATTAGGTTGAGTTGAAAAAAATAAGCTTTTTGATCTCAGAAAAAAGAAGAAAATAATTTTATGCTAAAGTTGGTTCTTCCCCATATTTTCGCTTAATTTTATACTTCGCATATGTAGGACCTTCATCTTTCTTCTTATTAGAAGCAACTTTTAACAAAATTCGTCCAAATAAAACACAAACCACTCCCACACCCATTGCACATAATACCCAGAATCCTAACTCCATAATAACTGCCTCGTTGTATGTTATATAGAGATATAGAAGAAGTACGAACTTATGTGGTTAGTTTTGTGTTTTTTTTAATTTTGTATTGAAAAAATTTCAAAGTTGTTAAATTAATTTAAACTCATGAAGAATTTGTTCAGCTGTTTCTTCTTCTGATAAATACGAGTTATCGATTTTCAGATAATTTTCTTCAAAAAAAGGAGGGTATTTCTCAGAGGAATTCATAATATATTTCTTTTCCATACTTAGCAAACGTTCATCAGAAATTTTTGTCTCCCTTTTTGACGGTTTTTTGTCTAATCTCAAGGGATGTTTATTTCGTTCTAGTCGTTTTTCTAAAGACGCATATAACTCAACATAAAACACTTCATGTCCTTGGTCCTTGAAAATCTTGGTCATAAATTCCATATATTCACGTTCTTCTTTCAAATGGAATGCTGTAACATAAGTAAAGATAAAACCAGGTAAATCTGAGGTTGCTACCTCTTCTAAAATTCGTTTACGGAATTCATTGTTTAATATATGAAATTTTGGAGTCCCATACTCAAAAATTGGGATAATTAGTTCTATAGTTCCATGGTTGTGAAGCATTTTATAGCCAGTTTTCTTGCAGGTCTCAATAGCTACAGCCATTTTACCAACAGCTGGAGGACCTGTTATGATAAGAAATTTCATTATTAGGCAACCTCATCATTTTGGTTTAGGTTATACTCATGAATAATTATTTCTGCAACTTGATCAGGGGTAAGGTTTGAATTGTCAATTTTAATGTAATTATCTGGAAAAAAGAAAGGGTACTTGTCAGAAGTACTAAGATGAGGATACTGTAGTTCACTACTTTGAAAATGCTTCTTTGACCATTCTATGTCTCGTTTTGATGGTTTAGCTTGCAATCGTTTGGGATGTATGTTACGTTGTTCTCGAATAAAGCGTGGTGCATACAGTTCTACATAATAAATAGAGTGATTTTGGTCTAAGAACAACTGGTTAATTCTCTCAATGTAGGTTTTCTCCTTTTGATCGCTAAAATCGATGACATAAGTACAAATAAATCCGGTTAAATCGCTAGTTGATACTTCTTCAAAGATGCGTCTGCGAAATTCTCCTATCAATCCTGCTTTTGGGTGCTTATATGGGAAAATTTGAATAATAAGCTCAATTGTTGCATGGTTATGCATAAAAGCGTATCCAGTTTTTTTCGAAAGTTCTAATCCTACAGCGTATTTGCCAACAGCAAGTGGTCCAAAAATCCAGATGAATTTCATTTTCTTCAGATACACCACTATTAATCCCGAAGATAAAAAAATATACCACCCAAACACATATATTTCTAATTAGCTAAAGCTAAAGATATTATGAAGATTCTAGTATATGGAGCGGGAGTACTTGGAAGTCTTTATGCAGCTTTGCTAAAAGAATCTGGAAAAGATGTTAAATTACTCGCACGTGGCACTCGACTCCAAGAATTGAAGGAACATGGCTTAATTGTGGAGAATTTACTAGAAAAAAAAACTCTTAGCTACAAAATTGATTTGGTCGATTCGAAGTTATCTGAAAGTGATGATTTTGATTTAATCCTAGTAGTGATGCAGAAAAACCATGTAGAATCAGTACTTCCTGATTTAGCAAAGTATTCTACAAACGCCACAGTTGTGATTTTAGGAAATAATGGAACAGGAATTGAAGAGTATAAAGATTTTTTAGATCCTAACAGAATTATTTTAGGATTTCCGAGTGCAGCTGGTAAACGAGATGGGCACATAATGCGAGTTGTATTTGATTCAGAAAAATCGAGTATCATAATAGGAGAATTATCCGGAAAAGAAACCCCACGGATTAAAAAAATTAAAAAATTCTTAGAGAGTGGAGGTATCCCAGTTAAATTTTCAAAGGATATTGATGCTTGGCTCAAAACACATATTGCTCTGGTTAGTCCTCTTGCCAATGTGTATTTTTATCTAAAATCACATGGAAAAACAATGGCTGATTCTCCAGAAGCTGCAGAACTCGCAACTAAAGCAATTGTGGAAGGTGTGAAAGTACTTAAAAAACTGAAGTATCCTATACTCCCGAAAAAGTTTCGATTAACAATAATTTTCCCAAATATGTTGAAAAAGAAAATTAGTGAACTACATAAAGGAAAATGGTATAATATTGCTCTGAAAGGGCATGCCGAGTATGCACAGACTGAAATGAGACGGATTGCCGATGAGTTCCAAGAATTAGTAGAGAAAGCAGGGATTCCCACTCCTAATATTGATAAGTTATACGAATATGCCCCTTAAACTCTCTATTCCATAATTTTTCGATTCAAAAAGAAAACAACAAAAATGACGTCCTCCTCATCAAAAACATCTAAGAAAAAATGATGAAAATGGATCAGATAGAATATATTTCCAAAATTGTGGAACGACAGAAAAACCTTACCGAAATCTTAGGAGTTTCTGGACATGAAGAAAAGGTCGTAGAATTCATCAAAAGCGAAATTAAAGACGTAATGGATGAATTATGGATAGATAATACCGGAAATTTGTTAGGAGTTATGAAAGGAGATTCAGAGGAAGCTATTTTACTCGATGCTCATACTGATGAAATTGGTTTTATGATAACCCATATTGATGATCGTGGATTTTGTAGATTTGCTCCTCTCGGTGGTTGGGATCAAAGAACTTTACTAGGACAATCAATCATTGCCGAACCGAAAGATAAACGTATTTTTGGAGTAATTGGCGCTCTACCGCCACACTTAACTAGTCCGGATGAACGGAACAAACAAGTACCTATCGAACAAATGTTCATGGATTTTGGATTCAATTCTAAGGAAGACGCAGCTGCAGCAGGTATTGAAGTAGGTTCAGTATGTACAGCTTATACTGCTTTCCATGAGATAGCTAATGGGAAAATAAAGGGAAAAGCGTTTGATGACCGTTCAGGATGCAATATACTAATCCAAACCGCACTTAATATTGCGGATAAACCACGACCTTATACAGTGTGTTTCGCTTGGTCAGTTCAAGAAGAAGTGGGTTTACGAGGGGCGAGAACCTCAGCATTTACCATGATTGACAAATATAATGTAGTAAGAGCAATTGCTTGTGAAAATACTACTGCAGCAGGTGTCCCCGGGATTCCACCACACATGGCTCCATCGTTCCATGGAAAGGGGGCAGCAATTACTATATTAGATTCATCAATGATTGCATCAAAGAAAGTAAGAGAAAAATTGGTGAAATTGGGTAATGAGAAAAGTATACCTTATCAGATAAAAACTCCTAGTAGAGGAGGAACTGATGCAGGAATAATACATTTAACAAAACGTGGAGTCCCATCAGGAGTTGTAAGTGTCCCTGGTCGATATATTCATGGTCCTTGCACTATTGTTGATAGGAATGATCTAGTAGCTGCTGTAGATTTGGTCACAGCGTTTGTATTGGATATAGAACTCTAACCATTTTTTTTCAATTATAATTCTTCAAATTTGTTGATGATCTTGATGTAATTTAAAAGCATGAAGGACGCTTCTCATTGGTAAATCATCACCTAATCTGGTGTTAAAAGTTATGAGTAATGTTCAAGTTCATAAGAGATTTTCTCAATTTGGGTTATATATGACCATTATTGGTATTTTGATTATCGTAGATTTGATTTTAGTTATACCCACCATGTTCTTAGGGGGAATCGGGATGATTCTTCGCTTACTTTTTGCAGTCGTCCCATTAGTGTTAATGATTCTAGGACTAATTCAGCTATTTTTATCAAATAAAATAGTACAATCAAAAGAACTCAATTTATTTTTTTATTTGAAGATCGTAGCTATAACTGCAAATACAGCCATATCTATTACCACAGACATACTGTATGGGTCATTACTTCAAAGTTTCATTGATGCAGCACAAGGTGGTGGAGGAATTTCCGAATTATGGCAACTTATTTCTGGTTCATTCCTGTTAACAGTACTTGGATGGGCTGTATTAATAGTGGATATCGTAGCTTGGGGTAAATTGGTTGCATTTTTTGATGATGAACCTTCATTCCTTTCTGAAGTTGATAATTATAAGGCTAAAGATTCAGCTAATAAGCTGAAAATTGCTAGCATTCTAAACGTGTTATCATTCTTAGTTATCACCGCCATAGTTGGATTTATCTTTACACTAATTGGATACTTCAATCTTGGGAAAACTCTTCGATCATCTAGTCCTAGGAAATCTTTAAAAGAACCGACTTTGGATGAATTACCATCGAAACCTCCTAAATTCTGTTCAAAATGCGGAACTAGTTTAGAAGTAGAACAAAAAGAATGTCCTAATTGTGGAGCAATTCAATCCACGTCATAGTTCTTTAGTTCTTTAAGCTTGATTGAACACTGTTCAAAACTTTCTAAAATTTTTTCTCACAAAATCATGTTATAGGGGAGTTTCGTTTTTTAAATTATAATGTAATTCATTAAGGAATTGGATTCCTTATCGAACAATAACCTTTGAGGGGATGGATATCATTCAA
>JAEOTN010000407.1 GCA_016839865.1 Promethearchaeota archaeon
CAAAGAAATATCGGGGATTGGTAGAAGAAGATTTTTTGAACCAATCTTCTAAATCAATTGATAAAATTATTGAGAAAATATCTTTGAAGTTTGAGAATTTAACTCAATATCCAGATCTTAAAACTGCATCTCTAATTTATTTTTTTCATCTCTTACAGATAACAGAAAACAAAGCGTGGGAAATAGCTGAAGTAAAAGTTACAATGAAAGCACTCTTGGATGCATGGTTAAACCCATCTTATTATATTTTACAAACCTTATCAGAAACGATTGGTAGAAACGAAGCAGTGAAATTGTACAAGCGATATATAACTCATTATCATATAGACCATCGATCTCCAGATAGGGATAAATTTGTCAGTCTTGAAAAAAGCTTAGAGAAGCGTTTATCAGGAGATACAACTTCGTCTGAATGGGTTATGGTACATACCATGTTAGAGGAGGGGAAATACGCGTTCAAAAATAAGAATTGTCCCACCTGTGTTGATGCTATGAAAGATCTTCCAGATGTTGAATTCAAATACCTTGTCGCCTGTTATGGCGATTATGAAGCCTTTAGAGCTAATACTAATGATCATATAATTCTCACTATGGAGCATACTATTATGGAAGGAGACCCATATTGTTCTCGTGTATTACATGATACTCGAATTGATTATGACCTACGTCATCCTCCCAAGGAGTTCTGGGATAATTTTATACCTGAAAATGAGGAAGAAGCGAAGAAATTCTATAAAAAATGATTATACAAATTTCAGGATCCGATATTTATATGTTAGGAACACTAATAGTAGTTTTCATATTTACAAATTAAAAAAAAAGTTATTAGTTTAATCCAGATGACTTTTCCCGTTTGTTTCGATATATTTTCATTCCTATTATCGAAAGAAAGACGATGAACAGAGACGAAAGTATGATTATACTTCGAAGTGATTTTGTATTTCTAGCAAAATTGATTTCAACCCACTGCATTGAAGACATATCGAATTCCCAAGCATCGTTTAATGCCATTTCACCGTTTTCACCTAAGCCCCAGAAAAGTAACCACTTTCTTTCTTTAGAGTCATAAACCATGGAGGACATTGATCTTGCTGGTGGAATGGTATCAGTTGTAACTTGAAACCATTCATTCTCGCCATAATCATAGATCCAAGTACTGTCTAGAAACCAATCGACGTCATTGTAACCTCCAAAAAGTAGGGCTCTTTGTGTATTTTGATCATAAACCATTGAGTGCCAATATCTGGGTTCGGGTGGATTTCTTGGATCTAATTCGCTCCAAGTATTAGTAGGGTAATCATACGTCCATACTTCATTAGAATACCAATGATCTTCGCTTGTAAGTATATGACCACCGAAAATTACCGACTTTTCACTAATAGGATCATAAAACATAGTATGGCCATATCGACCATCTGGATGTATATCTGTATGCATTTCTTCCCAAGTATTAGTATTGTAATCATAAATCCAAGTATCTGCTAATGTTTCAACACCATCTCCTAAATTTCCTAGTCCCCCAAACAATACTAACTTTTGATTAGTTGTATCATAAGTTATCGAATAATCTGTTCTTATTGGAGGTCGTCTATTTGTAAAAATCTCTTCCCATGTATTATCTGGGTAATCATAAGCCCATATATCATTACTATCACCATCACCGAAAAGAAATGTTTTTTCTTCATCGGGATTAAATACCATCCTATGGTTAAATCTTGCCGGGGGGCTTGAAATTGGTTTTTTCTGGTTCCACGTACTACTTTTGGAATTGAATATCCAAGTACCTTCACTCATTATATATCCGTAATTGCCAGTTTCACCATTTGTTCCCCCAAATAGAACTATCTTGTGATTAATTGAATCATAGACCGTGCTATGTCCAAACCTACCATTAGGTTCATCAGCTGCAACTCTAGTAAAGACAAATTCGTTGACAGGTAATCCACCAAGGATCAGTTGCAAAAAAATCAGGATCACGTATAATTTGTTTTGGCTATTATTAAGACTCATTTATCTATAATAAATTAGAGTGGGACCTACTTAATCATTTAATGTTGAACAGCTTGTTCAATGAGTTGTACATTCTGAAATTGGTATTATTTTTCAGTATAAGGGTACTTTGCAGACTATAACAACGGTAACACTTACTCGCATCATTCAGGCATTAGCAGAGATAAAATAAAGGATGTATCTACACTTATGTAGACATTGGAAGAGTACAGAATCCTGTCGATTGTTTTAATACTTACTAAGAAAAGGACTTTTTGATGGCTGAAAATGACTACCCCTTGTCAATTGAAAACGATTGGAACTTACTCTATTCAACGTATCCAGAGAAATACCATCAATTTGCAGTCGCACCGATTATTTCAGGCAAGACCTCGATGGATGTATTTCGTGAGTTAACAACGTTTGAAGATAAGATTTTAGCTGATTTGGGTTCGGGAACAGGGGCATCTAGTCGAGAATTTCTCAAAATGGGTGTCAAAAAAGTCTATGGGATAGAACCAGAATCTGCCATGATTGAGGAGGCGAGATCACGATTTTCTGACGAAGACAATGTCGAATTCCTTAAAGGAACTGCACAACAAATTCCATTGGACGATAATTCTATTGATATTGTCGCTGCAGTTACAATGGCCAATATGTTCAATCGTACAAACTTGGAAGGATTTGCAAAAGAATCAATTAGAATAGCAACTACGAATGGAATTATTGTGACTGTCGTAGTTGCTCCATTTTCATATGGAGGTGAACTATACGATATAATAGAAGATGACAAGGAATTCATAATTAAGGCTGATGAACTTAAACACACAATTCTTGCAGATGAATATGGATTTGACTTTATCGATTATTCAAATGTAAAAGATTACAAAACCACAGACTATATGGTTGCCACATATGGGTTCATATTTGGAAAGACCGCAATTGACCACATTATCAAACATGAGATGCACACAATTAAATGGACCTGGCGAGTGTATTACAAAAAACTATAAGGATTAATAATGAGAAAAAAATCAAAAAGAAA
>JAEOTN010000408.1 GCA_016839865.1 Promethearchaeota archaeon
GATTGATACCAATGGAGATATATTCCCTTGCGATTATCCCTCTGATTTAATCTTAGGTAACATTCTTGAGCAAAGTTGGGGGGAGATTATGGAAACTGAAATATTCAAAGCTATCAGGGATAGGAAAATAAAAGGAAAATGTTCTACTTGCCATCATCTTGACATGTGCGGAGGAGGATGTAGAGTCCATGCCGAAAACGAAACTGGTGATTTTTTAGCTTCTCTCCCGTTTTGCTGGCATAAAAACGATCATAAACATGAACATTGTTGAACTTGGTGAGAATCAATGGAATGGGAAATAGAAACAGAAGAATTGTTTGGTAAAATAACAGAAACAATGCCTCAAGGTTTTCGACCTTCAGTTGAACCTTTGATTGTTAAGGCCGCTGAAAAGCGGTGTTTAGATCGAAATGGCGCATATATCAATGACGCTGATGTGATTACAGGGATATTTGATATCATCCCTGAAGCTTTTAAGCCTATAATGGTTGAAGATCTAAAATCGTTAGATATAAATGTAGAACGCTACATTGAACTTAAAGAACTTAAAGATAGACTCAAAGTTTCATGGGAAAAACTGGAAAGAGGATTTCATCCAGGCAATATACACTTCTCTATGTATGTTACTGATAGATGTAATCAAAGATGTCTTCATTGTGCTGCAGATGATCAAATACCCCGACCAGAATTATCAGTAGAAAAGTGGTGTCAGATAATGGAAAATGTTGAAACTGGGTTGCGAAATCAAGGTAGGCACGCTTGTTTCGTGTGGTTCGGTGGGGAACCTACATTACGTAAAGATATTGGCGAGATCATGAAATTTTGCAAAGAGAGGGATTATATTCACGCACTAATTACTAATGGAGTCTGTTTTGATGAAGACTTTGCTAAATTGTGCAAGCAGAACAATATCAGCCATGTATTTGTGAGTTTTGATAGTGCAGATCCAGAGAAGAATGATAAAATTCGTGGATTTACCAATTCATTAGATTACGCTAAGAAAGCAATAGATCTATGCCTAAAATATGGAATTTTCGTATGCTCTTCAATTACTATTATGAAACATAATATAAATGAGTTAGAAGAGATCAAAGCTTTATCGGAAAAATGGGGTTCTCAACCATATTTTAGATGCGTTGTTAAGCAAAATCGGGCGGCTGAGTTTTGGGGAGAAATTGGTCTCTCTACAGAAGAATATAAAACAATGTACGATTTTAAATACAAACATGCTATTGAAACCATAAGACAAGGCAAGGCAGGTACATTACCTGCTTATGAAATATATGATATGATGCCATTTATGGAGCAACCTAAAAACGATAAGGAATTGGCAGCAATCGAATGGGGTGTAGGATGCTTAGCTTGCCGAACAATGATGGGTATTGGTATTGATGGAACAATATACCCTGCTGGATACCCTACGACACTGACACTTGGAAACGCGTTAGTGGATAATTTTGAAGATGTATTGAATTCACAAATCTACAAAGATATTCGCGACAGAAAGAAGATTAAAGGAAAATGTGCTTCTTGCCACCATTTAGAGTATTGCGGTGGTGGATGTCGTGTAACTGCAGAATATATCACTGGTGATTTCTTGGGATCGTTCCCATTTTGTTGGCATGAAAATGATCATGAACACGACATCGATGGTACTCAAAAGGATCACATAGAATTATTAGAATAATGAAAACACTCAAGTTTGACTTAATAATAAATGACAATATAAAGGGAAAATAGTGCGCGTATTAATATTTTCAGGAAGTCGGGAGATTGTTCATGTAATGGTTCCACCTATCGGCGAAGCATACTTAGCTTCTTATCTCCTAAGCAAGGGACATGAAGTAAAATTAATGGATTTGACTTTAAGTAACGATAGTAAGAGGGATATTGAAAAAATAATAAATAATTTTAACCCTCAAGTTATCGGCATATCTATCCGAAACGTGGATTCTACAACCTATCCTGGAAATCTCTTCTTTTATCTCCCAGTTAAAAATATTATTCAATACATCAAAAAAATTGCTGATCCGGATACTCAGATAATTTTAGGTGGACCTGGGTTTTCCATCTTTTCAGAGGAAATCCTTAAGGATTTAAATCATAATATTGGTGTGGTTGGTGAAGGAGAATATGTTTTTGCTGAAATTATTAAGTATATTCAAAATGGGGACGACCCAAGAAAAATTGAGAAGGGGATTTGTTTTTTAGACTCAAATGGTGTATATCACCAGAAACCACCTTGGCATGTTGATAATCTAGATAAACTTCCATTTCCAACGCGAGAGCTATTGGAAAACGACGCATATCTTATAGATCCGATGAAGGTGAATGGTGCTACTTGGGGAAATATTCAAACAAAGAGGGGATGTCCCATGAATTGCATATATTGTAGCTATAGGTACATTGAAGGCTCTATACCACGTTATCGATCTCCCGGAAATATCGCCAAAGAGCTTGAATTGATGGTAAATAACTATGACATTAAAAATGTATTCATAGTTGATAGTCTTTTCAATTTAGATTATAAAAATGTGAAAGGGATATGCGAAGAAGTTGTAAAACAGAAAATTGATGTGAAATTGGGAGTCAATTATTCTCCAAATAAAGATTTTATTGATCTCATGCCACTCATGAAAAAGAGCGGAGTCGTACACTTAGCAACGGGTATTGAATCTTTATCAGAAGTGATGCTGAGTAATATGAACAAGAAGAGAACCAGCGATGATGCTTTTCTAACATCAAAAAAATGTGTCGAGCTTGAAATAGAGCAATTGATACATATGATTGTTGGAGGTCCTGGAGAAACTCTCGAAACAGTTAAAGCATCTTTTGATCAATTAGAATCTATAGAGAGTTTTAGAGGGGATTTGTGGCAAGGAGATGGAGATTCAATTGTATTTATTGGGATGAGAATATACCCACATACGCCTTTGCAGCTCATTGCAGAACAAGAGGGCGTAATACAGAAAGGTGAAAATTTATTGAAACCCAAATTTTATGTTTCTCCGAAAATAAAGGAAGTAGATTTATTTCAAATTGTAAGGGAGTATGGCAAAATGAATCCAAGATGGATGATGCCGGGACTTGGCTTCAATAACCCAGAAGGATTCGCTGAAATGAGCGATGTTCAATTTGCATTGTACCAAAATTAAAGTAAAAAAAAAATTAATAGAAAATAAGAAATATAAGGTTAGAATTAATATGGAATGGCAACCAGAAGTTAAACAAATTTTTGAAAGCGTAGTATTAGGAGTTCCAGAAATGGTAAGACCTGCTGTTAAACCCGCTCTTTTTGAGGGTGCAGAAAAGAAGTGCAAAGAACGAAATGGAAAAAAGGTCGCTGAAATGGATCTCGTCGTTGCGTTATTTGAGGTAACACCCCCCGCTTTTCAACCAACCATGATTGAAGACTTAAAGAAACTCAATATAGACTATAATAGATATCTATCAAAAATCAAAGCAGATTTTAAACTAAATACTGATGTTAATCAATTGGTTAAAGATCTTGTAAAAATTTCTGATTTTACTGGTGTTATGAGCAATGAAAAAGCTATAAGGAGGGGGATACAAGCTTATGAAGAATATTTCGCTGGAGCTCCTTTGTCAATCAGAACTACAACAAAACCTAAAGAAAAAAGGGATGTAGCTGTAAGATATGTAGAAATGTTTATCCCTCATAAACCAGATCCCTATACGACAGCTATCAATAATGGATTACTTGTAAGTAATGGACATCCAATTCACAATATGATTGTAGAAGCAATAGATTCTTTCGAAATTATGGGATATGGAGTTGATATTGATGTTAAATATGGTTTATCAAAGATTTGGCCATTTGTAGTTCCCGGATCAATAGATCCTATTTTTTCCATGAAATCAATCCCGAGTAGTATGGAAAAATATAAAGATTATTTTTATAAACATGGGTTATATGCTTTTAGTCTTTTTGCGTTTGATTTTTTGCATAATACGACTAATATATATTTTATGCTTAAACAACCTCCTAAATCCACATACGGAAGTTGCGTTAGCCTTGTTGAAGAATTGGGATTTAAATTAGCATCTGAAGGAGTTATGGAAGGATGTAGGAAAGCAGCGCACCTTAATTTTACTTTTAGCTGGGATTCGGAGAAAATCGAACGTTTGTGTTTTGGGATAACATGTGACCATCCTAATGAAGTGCCAATGCATTTACACCCATTAATAAAAGAATTTATTGAAAAAACACCCCTCCAAAGTGAATCGAATAAGTTAGTCTGGGGAGTTACTTTCACTACTAACGGACTCTATTACAAGATCGAAAACGATTATAATGGAGCAATGGTGGATTTTCTACAAATGGGATGTAAAGCTGGGCTTGAATCTTATAAATAAAAAAAAATTATTTACTTCTAATAAAAATTAATGAAATGGACAAAAAAAATGAAATTTATTGTAGCAACTAATTGGGATTTTAATCTTATAGAGGAATTAGCTAAATATCCTGTAAGAGACTTTTACGGCGTTGGTAACTTTTCTATAGTAGGTCATGGACGACCATCATTTCTATTAAAAGAGGTAACGGAAGAAGAAATTGCTGAATACATCAATCAAGTGCATAAAAAAAAAATGAAATTCTCATATTTACTAAATGCGCCTTGTATGAGCAATATGGAATACGAACCTAATTTCCATAAAAAATTAATAGAGCATCTTCAATGGATTAGCGATATAGGATCAGATTA
>JAEOTN010000409.1 GCA_016839865.1 Promethearchaeota archaeon
ATGGTTATAGTGCTAAAATCGAATCTCTTAGGTTTTTTTTTATCCACATTGGTGGAAGAGACTGGCATTTTAGTAGATTCAAACAACTCAGGACTAAGTAAATAAGCGATTGCAACGGGATCATGAGGGTGAAATCCTTTATTAGAACCTTTAGAAGCCATTTCATTAAGTTTCAACCACGATTTCATATCCTTTATCATAAAATCCGCACGTGGAGTATTTTTTTTCTTCAATGTTTTTTGGTGTTCTCGGGTGAACTTTTGGGCTGTCGTAGTTTCGTACCCACATATGGTGGTCGAGATGGGTAAATTTAAAACAAAATCAGTTGCTGCTGGGTCATTAGCGAAATTGAATTCCCATTTATCAAGGCATCCTCCCATTATCACTAATTTTTCTACCCACTTATTTTGAAGTATTTCAGGATACTGATGAAGCAATAAAGCGATGTTTGTTAGTGGTCCTATTGACACTAAGGTGATAGGAGCGTTATTTTCTAAGATCTCCCTGAGTCGAGTAATTCCAGGTAGTTTAGTCTTCTCTCTCCAGTCCTTGTAACTTGAAGCACCTTCTACATATTCAGGAAGTTTTTCTTTTTCAGGAAACATGCTCAATAGTTTTGGAACATTTTTTGACACATTTTTCAACTTACTATTCCCATACACGCCAGATATTGCAATAACTTCCAATTCTGGGGAATTCAGAGCCATAATGACTGCTAATCCATCATCTACATCCTTTGTTAGCTCTCCTATTGCAAGGTCGGTATCAATTATAATTTTTGTGTGATTCTTTGACATTTTTCGTATAGAATTAAATTTCGTGGGTAAGTATAAAAAAGTCAATTTTTAAAAACTGTAAGTATGTTGACAAAAGTCTTAATAATAAAAAAGTCATACTTATGGTTATGGAAAAGTTTCATCGACTATCCATGATTATTTTAGCTTTATTTGTATCAATATCACTAATTTACATCCCATTTTCGGGATCACAAGAAAGTACCACCGATCTTCCTTCTCAATTAGAAGATATTAATGTACTTGCCTTAGTAGGCTCAAATGTAGGCGATAATTTCCTGGATGTCAGGGATACACTTGAAAGTTGGAATTGCACAGTAACCACAATAGGACGATCATCCCCTATTTTCACACATGGTGGTACCTCCGTCAATGTAGATTTAAGTGTTAATGACTTTAACGTAGCTGAAGAAATATCGAATTATGATTTCTTATTTGTGCCTAGCGGTGCTTGGTGGGCTGGGGTAATTATTGACACTACTCTTACAGAATTTATTCATGATGTTTATGAACAGGATATATTAGTAGGTTCTATGTGCGTGGGATGTGGAATTCTCGGTGCAGCGGATATTGTAGGAGGGAAAAAACTCTTATGCCATCCGAATAGTGCACCTCGAATCGTTGAAAAAGGCGGGACGTATGTTTCGACGGATGTAACGGGTATATTTATCATCTCAGATGAACAAATAATCACTGGAGCGACTGGATCAGGTGTAAATGGGCATGAAAACGCGCCATATCAAGAATTTTCTCAGACTTTAATTAAAGAAATACTTGGATTATCATATCTAAAGAACTATACAATTGAAAAAGTAGATAATGTAGAAGGTAGTACTCATAAAATTACAGTCAATACTCAAACATTGTATGAATTGGACCATCTGCTAACAGGAAATGAGCGAAATATCACCAATGTAGATGTTGTCTTTCACCCAAAAAATGATCGATATGACGAAATAACAGTCGAATTGGATGAAATCGCAGAGAATTCCTTTGAAGGGTATGTAACTGAAGAAGTTGATGGTAGATACACCGTAAAAATAGAAATTCAAAATGATGTTGACGAAGTTGAGATTGCTACCATTGACTATTCAATGTGGGTAAACACCATTCCAGGATATTCCGTTGGTATAATGATTATCACAGGAGTAGGAATAGTTGGGTTAATTATTGCGTTAACAATGAGAAAGTTCAGGAAAAGTAGTGTTAAATAAAAATTGAATTGGGGTTTGTGTAGTTTTATCTCAACATAAAGCTATTTGGATTAGATTGATAATCACGAATAGGTTTACCGTTGATCTTGATAAATGATTTTCTTCGCATTTTTCTATCTCCTAATTTATTTTTCATAGGTTCTCGTGGACCTAAACTATATTCTTCAATTTTTTCTTCTATTTCTTGTTTTGGTGATTCTTCTTTAATTTCAAACTCAATCTCAATGTCAATGAACCCCAATTCCGAGTTGAGCAGTTTGGCGTATTCTAAATTTTGTTTTGACATGATTTTTTCACCTAATTTTTTTGAAACATTTTTGGATTTTTTTTAAAACTATTGCGGAGTTTTAGGATCCATAACGTTTCAGTTATGATATATTATGGCACGTCATATATTTAAACGTTGCGATCACCATACAATTTGAAACGTAATAAAATATAAGTTTGCAAAAAATATCTTAAAATTATTATTTCTGAGTGATTCCCACAGACATCCCACGTGAAATTTCCAGAATTGTAAAAATGTTCTCGGAAATATTCCCTATGAAAAAGAGGGTAAAACGTCTCCAATACTAAATCTTTTTAGACGTTACATTTTTAAGGACAGTTGACTATTTAAAAGTATAATATAAAAAATGAAAAGCATAGAGGCATCGATATAATGACTGAAGAGAAAACTAAGGAAATACAAACTGAAATGGGTTCGGAAAGTAATGGCGAACAACTGGGGAGTTGGGGCAACCTTGTTACCAAAAGCCACGTCAGACTCAAAATCTGGCAAATTTTAAAATTATTCGGTGAATTAAATGTCACTCAAATAAGCAACCTGCTTAAAGAATCTAAATCTACTGTTTCTCGTCATCTAAATGGTATGGAAGATGATATGTTAGTTGTATCTAGAGAAGATGAATCCTGTTGTGAAGGAAGAATAGCTCCTAAACTCTTTTCAATTAACCACGTCGACAAGAAAATGAAAGTTGGAATGGATCAAGTGACCGGTGTACCTAAAGATCCAGAGGAGCGTGTTGAGTTTATCAAATCAGAAATTCTTACTAATCGTTCCAGTATTGCTATGATGAACGGTATTATGAAATTATTGTTACCTCTCTATGATGAAGTCGAGAACTTGCTGAAAGATGGAACCGAAGAAAGTAAAGATAAAGCGTTTAAGATCTTCGACAAGTACATGTGGGGTGATGACGGGGAAAACATTACCTGGTTCAAATTCAATTACTTAAATAAAGGGTACATGGATTTAGACGCCAAAATTCATAAGCTCGCATGGAAAGCTATGAAAGATGATTATGATCCTATCGCTTTTGAGGAAGAACGTGTAAAACTCAAGACGGAATTAAAAGACGCTAAAACTGAACAGAAAGATCAGTCTATTCCAAAGAGATATGGTGTTTTTGGAATTACTATGCCTCTACGAAAAATCTTTAAACGGAACGCTAAAAAAAATTAGTGTAAGCTTTTCAAATTTTAGTTATTTCAAAATTCATTTTTATAATTTCTTTATTCTTTTTTCATTTCAAATTAGATTATTTTGCACCATTTAGTTGTAATATTTCCTTTTTCCGAGGTCAATTTTGACTTCAACTAGGGTTGCTTGTCAAATTGAAGATGAAATGCATTATAAAGCTTCTAAAATTAATTATCGTTCAAAAGAATTTGATGAATATTCCCATACTGACGAAAATCAATTAAAAATTCATCTTAATGAGGAATTTACGTATTCTTATCGTATGATTTCTCTTGTTAAAAACATATTTGGGAAACTAGTCCATTATTTCTGTGATTTTTATATCAACAAGTTACAAAGCCCCAAACTTAATACTGAAACTCTAAAAGATGAATTATATTTCGAAACTGCAGTCCCCTATATTGGTTTCATTAACAAGGACGAATTTGTAATTTATAAAGAAAAATTCGGAAAATTTCAGAACGAAATCATAAAAGAACTCATGGCAAGGAGATACGAACTTGGAATCATGGAAAATCCTGACATTGAATATCTAATCACCAATTTATTCATTCCAATTAAGAAAGTGCTGGACTATAAATCCTGAATTAGTTTTTCTTAGGAATGGGTAAATCATATTCTGCGAATTTTTCTGGCATAAATTTTGCTCTACGTCCAGGGCAGCGGTCTCTTTGGCATAATTGGCAATTTATAAACACTTTTTCTGAATGGAATGCGATACCGGATATTGATTTTCGAGGATTCATAACCATACTGGGAGATAATTTCACTCCTAACCGTTCAGTTTCCTTTCCAAACAGAGCAAATAATGGTGCTTGTTGATCAATTCCCCAATTATCCAAAGAGCCAGGAGTCATTGAGGAAGTATGGTTGATGGAATATTTTGATTTAATCTCCTCTTCCACATTCGTTACAGCGGTTGTTAAAGCGAAATCTCCTACCATCTCCAAGAAGAACTTTTTAGTCAAACTCGTTTGTTGACCAGCGAGATTTTCTAGTTCAGGACCAATTGTAAAGATGAAAGGAAACACCCGTTCGCAAGATCCAAGATTTACCCGCAAAATTCGACTAGTGAATTTTTGATCATCAATCTGAATAGTATTATCATCAATTACAGTCACAGAAGCAGTTCCAAGTAAAGCGCGAGGATGGATGAGGTCTTGTGCTTGTTCCAAAGCCCATTGTAAGTCTTTAGATTTCTGTAATTTCTCTCGTAGCTTCATTCGACTCATAAGAACTTCTTTATTTAATTCTACTGAAATGTTCTCAAAAAAACTCAAATCATCCATAATGATATTGAAAAACTAGCGTGTTTAAGGTTTTAGCCGATAAAAAATAGAAAAAAGGAAAGAAAAAATCTCAAGTTAAGTTCGACGTTTCTTCCTAACAATGGAATATGCAATTGCAATTAATGTGATACATCCAATAGATATTGCTAATGGAATACTGTATCCCGGAATGTCGAGCTTTTTCACTTGCACCATAGCGTTATTTGATGCGCCTGATTCTCCTCCTTCATTTACAGCAGTCACCACATAGAAGTATAAACCGTTCGTCAAACCAGTATCTCTGTAATTCAAATTCGTTGTGTTCGCAATAGGTGTTAAACCATCCAATTCAGGAATTTCATTTAAAGAACGGTATATATTGAAATACTCCGCAGCTCCAGCAAAAGTCCATTCCAAGTCGATATTTCCATCTCGATCCTTGCTGGGCGAAATACTCGATAGTACAGGAGCATACGGTCTTGCTGGAGATAATTCTTGCGATAGAGAGGGGATATATGTTGGTTTATATGCAACTACTGTATAATTCGCTAATATACTTGAATTATATGGGAGTGTAACCTCACCGGAGCTGTTTGTGCTACCTTGCCAGACTACTGTATTTGAATAATCTGTGACGGTCACAGTTACATCATCGATAGCTCCTGACTCACTTGTTGACACTTCTAATAAAGAGGAAGTACTATTGATTCCAGAGGTTATAGCATCGAGAGTCTCTGGTATATCAGTCCAGATATGGAGTTCGGGGTCTCCAAAATAATTGAATTGCTTGAGAGTTTTCTCGCTCCATTTGGGTTCATAAACCCATGTATTTTCAGACATGTTTAAAGCTAAATCGTCCTCCATGTAATCCTGTTTTGCTAATGCAAATGCTTTTCCAGGTTGATCGTAGGTATCTAGCTGTTCATAGAAACGAAATGCTAAACCTTCATCATACCAGCCACCATAAGATCTCTCGGTCCAGTTATCCTCGCCCCAGACGATATTATGCCCACCAATCGTACCAATACAAGCTTCTTTGAGCATATATTCTGTTAAAGCTTCCTCATGAGTGAAATTCCCATTGGAACACCCCATTAGGTACATTACACTAGGTTTATCTTCAAATGCTGAGAAGTCTGAATATGTATTATGTAACATATATGCTGAGGATTTTTCATCAGCAGCTCCTTCGTTAATCTCACCATACCAATCAAATAAACCATCTAAATCCCAATCTGTATCCCAGATCGTTCGATAAATTCCACTAGGATTTCCATGCCCAAATACTCCTGCTATAGATGCACCTTTAATAATTTCCGATTCAAGACTTGCTACAGTCAAAGAATCATTATGAGGATAATCCGATTGGCCTGCTGCAACACCTTCATCTTCAGCTAGAAATGTCACTATCCTATCAGTATAAAATTGGTCATACACATAATTGAAGAATCGATTTGCATCAGCTTCAGGATAGTCCAATACCCCATCTCCGGGTGAATTGTAATCTGCATCAAAATACGTCATTGCACCAGCAAAGAGGGTAGAATTCATCCAATCTCCTACTGTAGGAGTAGATTCATACATTAGAATTCGAGTAACTAAATCTCCCATTTCATATTCATCATTGGCAGATAAACGACCCACGTACACTTCTGCGGTGACATTCCAATCGTCATTATCTTCCCCATATATTCCATTGGCAAAAGAATCCCAATCGTTATCTAAATCCGCGTAATAAGTGTCACTAGCTACAAAATATCCATCATAAGAATAGCTCTCATCAATCCACACCATTCGTGAAGGTACATGTTGATGGTCACCTGCGAGTAATACAAATTCGGTACCGTTATTGATATAATAATCAGTGATACATTCCTTGATTTTTGCTTGGGTATCAACACCAGTATAACTTGGATTTAGCAAGATGTCTTCTACTGTTTCAATTCGAGCATTCAATCCTTTCATTGATTTCCATAAAGCAAGTCGTTCTAAATCTTTCTCAAAAAGTTCAGTTGTAATAATAAGGTATTCCACATCTTCATCCAAAAACGAGGAAGATTGAGGTTGAGAAGTAACATAATCTACTGAAAAATTTGACGGTGTTAGGAAAACCGCACTAGCTACCATCACAAGTGTAAGTAGAACTAAAGAAAACCTTTTTTTCATTTTTTTACATTCCTTAACAATTTTGTTATCTTATCGATATTAATTATAATTCGTGGTCTTAAAATTTTTTGCGTACAATCTTCTACAGTTCAAAAAATGTAAAAATATTGCAATAAGCTTTATTTTCTCATTCAGCGAACAGTATTCATGGTACAAAAACTCAAAACGGTTCCAAAATCTTGGATAGTGGGATTACTTACTGCAATCGGATTTGGAATCTTCATAACAATTAATCTCCTTGTATTTAGAGCAGTAGATACTCCTACATATGGGATTATAGCATATGAATTCGCGTGGACAGTGGAGAAAGTAAACGTAATTTTTGCTGCATGGGGATCTTCGGGAATGCTAGCTCAAGGAGTCGGAGTAATCTGGGATTTTCCATACATAATTGGGTATTCATTATTCATCGCTGGTTGTATTTTACTTGTTTCGAGAATGAATGTTGGATCAATGCAAAATATTGGTCTTTATCTTACCCTTTCCCCCTTTATTGCAGGACTATTGGATGCAATTGAGAATACTTTTCTTTTAATAATGCTAAATAATTCAAGTGAAATAGCACCTGCATATCCAAAGATCGCCGCAATTGCTGCAGGAATAAAATTTGGATTGTTAATTGTAGGAATTCTCTATTTTCTTGTTGGACTAGTATGGGGAATTGTTACAAAATTAAAAAACAAATGATTAATTAATTTTTAACGAACCTAATCGCAATAATTTTTAATTTTTTTTTCTCTCGATGGATGTTGAATAGAGTAAGAACGCTGAGCGATTAACGGGCTGTAAGTAGCAATGACAGTTGCATGTAAAAATC
>JAEOTN010000410.1 GCA_016839865.1 Promethearchaeota archaeon
AGATATCTAGGAATTGGAAAGGTTTCGTCCATTCTTTGGCAAATGCACCAGAGTCAATTTCATCATATGAACGTTGCATCTGCTTTTTCATTTCCTTTCCAATTCCTAGATATCTAGCTCCACGTGACATAGCCCCATATTGCGATGTATGTGAATGAAAATCAGTTTGTTTAATAAGCCCAATTTGCGCCATTTTCTGATAAGTATAACTCATTTCACCAGACATGTACATTTCGACGAGAACTGCTTCGGGTGGAAGTCCATTATTGATCAACGTGCTAATTGCAGTTAAAAGAACTCTCCCAAATGCAGGACCAAATGCCTGCTCATTGAATAAATCCATAACAGCTTCTTGTTTGAATGTGACGAAAATTCCTCCTTTTTTCAAGGATCCTAGCGCTTTTGTTAACCCTAGTAAAATATTTTTCGCATTTCCACTTGAATTATTCTCTACTGCAATGAAACTGTAGAATCCTTCACCTGATAAATACGTCTCTCTCACTCCTACACCGATCATTCGAGGTGCTATCATGATTACATCAATTGTATCAGGAATTTCTAACAATTTGAATGCAATATTATATCCCGAGGCGAAACAGAGTGTGTTTCCATCACTAAGATGATTTTTAATGTGTTTGGTGAATATTTCAGGCAAAATCTCATCTGGTAACAACAAAAATATTATCTCTGCTTTTTCACATGCTTCTGAGATTTCAAATACCTCAAATCCATCTATCTCAGCTGTTTTTCGGTATTCATCTCGAATATTGCCAACCATAACCTTAATTCCAGAATCTCGAAGATTCAACGCTTGAGAACGCCCTTGATTCCCATAGCCAATAATTGCTACAATCTTGTCCTTGACAAGAGAGATGTCTCCATCTTCTTCTAAAAAGACGATTTTTTCTACCATACACGTATATTACTCGTTAAAAAAATAAATATTCAGTAAAAAAGGTTGGATGAAAATAAGTTAAAAAAAAGTAAAGGATTTCCTCCTCAAAGTTCCCCTTTCATCTGTTTTTCTTCTGTGATAGAATCAAGCACTGGATCCCCGCATTTCCAACATGATTTCTCATACCATGAGAATGTTACACCGCAATTAGAGCATGTCCATCTCTCCTTCTGGTATTTTAACCATGCATCCAATCCGTGTTCCTTGAGAATTTTCATTTTCTCCAGACCTACTTCATGGTGTGCAAGGTGATATTTCTCTGATGCAACCTTGTAGATTTCGCAAGGATATTCATCACACTGGAAACACCAATCATGTCCCTTTTCTTGTGCACACGGTCGTCTGGGACAACCCTTACAATTTTCGAACAAATCGTCAGATTTACATCCGTGGCACCGCAATTTCGCATCTTTTATATTCCACTGAGGAGGTACGGTATCGTCTCGATTCTGAGTGTATGCAAGCATAACAAAGCAAGAACCGCAATGAATTCCGCAATAAGAATCATAGCGGAATTCGGGATCTTCAGTGTTTTTTTGTTCCATACGAATTATTCACTTTTTCGACTCTTTATCTTTTCCTTGAGAGCGATGATTCCATATTTTATTCCCTCATAGATAATAAACGAGCCAATCAAATATCCAAAGAATATATATATCGATGGATGATTTCCATATAAATCCTCGAACATTTCCCCCAAGAATATTAATGGGCTGAACACATCATACCATAGATTGTCATACCTGACCGAATAATCAGTAGATCCAGTTGTGTTATATACGATTGTTGTATTTCGAGCTCGAAGTTCTTCCATCACAGCTTCAGCTGTAAACTCAGTTGTATTCATCAAAGTCCAACCATTTACTTCCATAGGACCATGCATGTCAGTTCCCGTTATTGCTCCAAATCCTCCGGTTCCTGTACTATTTAACCATGGTTCAGAATCTACGTCATAATCATCCTCGTTCACCATTTCGATGTAGTCGACACCCCAGTCAAGGAGTTGTTGTCTAGATGGGTGATCTGGCATTCTAGGCAAGGACCATGGAATGTGGTCTACTACAACAACAGCTCCTTGTGCATGGGCTTCATCTATAGCCTCTTGTATTTGAGTATCCGTCG
This sequence comes from Promethearchaeota archaeon, assembly GCA_016839865.1. Next base: position 2,078 of record JAEOTN010000410.1, read on the forward strand.
GCGTCCATGGTATCCGTAAATTCCACTCAGAAATCCCTATAATGTTTAAATGAATTCTTGATGAAGTCCACTCAAGTCCCTGAATAAGTATGAATTCGCTAGCATATGCAGCTGCTACTGTTTGTACATCTTTGGAATTTCTCAAGTTATTATGATCTGTTAAAACCATGGCGTTAAATCCATGAGCAATGTGCCATTTCACATTTTGTTCTACGGTTAATATTCCATCAGAATACCGTGTATGCGAATGAGCATCATAAATAATTGAATAATTCTCTGCTTCCGGAACCACATATTCGAATCCGTCGAAACTGTCATCCGAATACCTATACTCTCGTGGTCCCATAGTTGATAATAAGATAGAAGGCACTAACACGATAACAAAAATCAGAATGAAAATTCCGAAGTCTTTTAAGATTTTTAACCAAACTCGTTTCATTTGAAAACACCATTACTCAAACTTTTTCCTATGAAAACTCGTCTGTAATTCATTAAATAATTTAGGATAATTAATGAAAACAAAAAGGGCGATGATTAAACGTATTTTTAACTTTCTATTATTTCAGAAAGCTTAACAGGGCGATTTTCTCGCATTGATAATAATGCGGCTTTCGCAATAAGGACAGCTTGAAGTCCATCATTACCATTTATAGTTGGATCTTTATCATTTTGGATACAATCTATAAATTCTCGCATTTCAGCAATATAGGATTCCTTATATCTTTCTAGAAAGAAAAAGGGAATTTTATCTCTCCTAACTGTTATATCACCATAAATTTCAACATTATTTACGGTTTCATTGGAATTCAAAACTACTCCTTTGGAACCAAAGACTTCCACACGTTGATCATATCCATATACTGCCTTTCGAGAGTTGTCAACACAAATCATGGTTCCACTTTTTGTAGTTAATGTCGTCATTGCTGTATCAATATCTCCTACTTCACCGATTTCTGGATCAATTCTGACTGTTCCCTTTGCAAAAACTTCATCAATTTCCTCTCCACTTAGAAAACGGCACATATCCCAATCATGTATTGCCATATCAAAGAATAAACCACCAGAAACTTCCACATATTCTATTGGGGGAGGACTAGGATCTCTAGAAGTTATTCTGATGATGTGAGGTTCTCCAATTTCACCAGATTGGATTGAATTCTGTATTCTCTTGAAATCATGATCAAATCTACGGTTGAATCCAATCATTAGTTTAACTCCCGCGTTCTTAACAGCATCTAAAGCTTGGTGGATTCTTTCAACATCATTATCTATCGGTTTTTCACAGAAAATATGCTTACCAGCGTTAGCAGATTCTATGATAAACTTGACATGAGTGTCGGTGGAAGAACAAATAACTACTGCTTGTATCTCAGGATCTAGCAAAATTTCGGTATAATCTGTAGTAAGCTTTGGAATTCGGAGTTTTTCTGCCCAATTTTCCAGATGCTCAATTTCAATGTCTGCAATAGTTTTCACATCTGCATTTTCCACATAATGAAGCAAATTTTCTGTATGGATTTTACCAATACGCCCCGCACCAATAATTCCTATAGCAAGTTTTTTTGTCATATATCCGACCGTCTACTCTACTTACTAACTCAATATCCAACCTTTAGATATTTATTCTATTGGATCAAATCAGATAATAATGAAATTGAATTTTCCACTTAGTATTGCAATTGGGATCAATAAATCATTTTTCGAGTCCTCTGACAGTAGACTTCAAGTACAGTTAAATTTTTTGAAGGAATTGGGGTATAAAGGTATTGAACTGGCACTTCTTAGACCAGAAGACGTCTCTGTAGAAAAAATGAATTCTTTACTTGATGAAAACCAGATGAAAGTATCCGCTCTTGGAACTGGAAGTACTTATCTGCGATATGGCTATTCTATATGTTCAACAAATGAAAAGATTAGAAATAAGGCCATTGAAAGGGTTGAGCTCTATTGTAAATTAGCAAGTGAACTGAATGGTCTTCCAAAAGTGGTACTTGGATTGATTAGAGGAAGGAGACTGTATAATCAAAGTAAAGATACAGAACTCTCATTATTTAAGCACTCACTGATACGATTAGATGGAATTTCAG
>JAEOTN010000066.1 GCA_016839865.1 Promethearchaeota archaeon
GCTTCCCAAAGAGAATAAATAAGACCATCCATTTGGGAAAGGCATAATGTCACTGATAACTATTATAACAATTGTTTTTATGGTTCTAGAATTCGGTAACGTTTTAATGATGTATATCATGCCTGAATTTAAGATTTCAAACGGAATTGGAGTGTTTAATGCCTGGAATAAATCTAAGGGAAATGAAGAAGTGCACAATCTTGCGAAATACCTTTTGAGATGGGTTGCAAATACTAAGCTGATTTTCTTACTATTGTTGATTGTAATTTTGATCTTTGGTAGCCCTCAAGTGCAACTCTATTCTATGTTAGCGATGGCAATCTCAACTCTGTTGTTCTTCTTTACACAGTTTTCAATAATACGAAAAATGGATAAAAAGGGGCAAATCACTCCAAAAAACTATTCTATAATTTTGTTTATTGAAGTTTTCCTTATTACGGGAGCATTCATAACAGCTTTTGTATTAAGTATCATGGGAATTGTGCCATATTAGGCACGGCAATATTCTTCAACATTTATCAACCCCTAATCCCAAATCTTTCTTATTTTTTTTATCTGAACGTTGATAATAGGGGATCCCAGTGTTCGCGAATAAAATAAAGAAAAAATAAGAGAATATAACCACTTCTTTACTGCGGCAAAATAGAAAATTAAAAATGTTGTGTTATTAAACACTTTTTGATGGAGCAAATCCAAGAAATATAATAACAAGTGCCGTGAAAGTAATGGAATTTGGGATAATTGCCATTTGAATTGGAATAAAATCAAATTGACCCTTAGCAAAGAATTCTGCGAAACCCCATAAAATCCATCCAACCCCCAATAAAAGAGATTTCTTTCGCATCTCACTTTCATTCTCATTCATCTTACTTCGTATCTGAAAGAAGTTAAATCCTAGAGCAAGCAAGGCACTCACTACATATATTGTAAAAATGGTTCCTACTGTGTGTTTAATATTTGCATCAACTAAGGTTTCAGTCGTTGCTGGTAATTCTTGCATCTGGATTCCGGGCCATCCAATTATTGCGACTATTAATGCAATCCCTAACGCTGCATGAATTCCAACCATTGCCCATTTAAGCTTCGGATTAAATACTTCATACGCAATAAAAATTGCTAGAGTAAATCCCACAGGCATAGGAATATAAGTCAAATAACCATATACGACGTAGCTGAGATCTAGATCCCATATAAGTTTCATAAAAAAAGCCACTGATCCCCCTAAATGCATGGAACCAAGACTTAAAGCCAAGATCGCAAGAAGAGGAGTTAATTTTTTCTTGTATTTCGCGTAGTCTCTGAAAAACTTAAAAAAATAGAAAACTCCTAACAAAACAAGCACTGTTTCGCTTACTCCGATTAAAATTGCCCATATGTTTAAAGCCATAACTATTCACTTGATGAAATGCAAATTTTCCAAAGGTAAAAATCCTTCTCTTGTAAAAAAAAAAAAAGGTGACTATAAAGAAGGAAAAGAGAAAAAATCCATTTTTTTTATCCCTTTTGATTCATTAGATCCTTTTAGATACAAGAGTTTCCTATAAAATAAATTAAGTGTACTAAACTAGTTGTATGGGATATTTCAAAAGGAAATTGCATCCTGAGTGGTTTCAAGGAAATTTACGAAAACGGTTTTATTTTGAAGGCTGGTACTTCAAAATAATTGATAAAACATCCGATAACATATATGCAATTATCCCGGGGATCGCGCTTAATAAAAAATCTCAAAATTCTCACGCTTTTATTCAAATCTTGAATGGAAAAACTGCTGAATACCATTATATCCGTTTTCCACTATCGGATTTTCTTAGTGAGAATGATCGGTTTGTTGTGAGAATTGGTTCTAATACTTTTTCGGAAAATCATATCCACCTGGAAATTGATGATGAAATCAATGTTCGTGCAGATCTACAATTCAGCAATTTAGTAAAACTGCGAAGAACATTCTTCAATCCAGGAGTAATGGCTTTATACACATGGTTACCTTTTATGGAAACCAAACATGGTGTAGTTAGTATGAATCATAACGTCAATGGATTTTTTGAATTAGATAACCAACGCATTGATTTTACAAATGGAAAAGGGTATATAGAAAAAGATTGGGGGACCAGTTTTCCCTCAAATTGGATATGGATGCAAAGCAATCACTTCGAAGAACCTAATCGATCCTTTATGTTTTCTCTAGCTAAAATCCGCTATCTAGGGATTAAATTTACAGGTTTTCTTGGAGTTTTATGGGATAAAGGTAAGATTTTAAGGTTTGGAACCTATACTGGGGCGAAAATACGCAATTTAGAGATTAAACCTACCCATGTTCGATTTGAAATCCACATGAAAAAGTCAATTTTGGAAGTATTTGCAGCTAAAAGTATCGATGATTCGGGTTCAACAAAAACTGCCAAAATGATGACTCCAGATCAAGGTGAAATGGGTGCAAAATGTATGGAAAGTATCTCCTCTACCATAAAACTAACCCTATACAGAAAAAGTAAAGGAAAACGAATAGTACTTTTTCAAGATACTGGAATTAACACTGGATTAGAGATTATGGGGAAAAATCAAGACTTTTTCTAAATCGATAAAGCTTTTTATTTTGTTTATGGCAACAAAGATGTATGCCAATTTTAGGAATCGATTATGAAAAATGCATAAATTGCAAAAAGTGTCTTATGCAATGCACAGGGAAGTTTTGGGAAGAGAATGATAAAGTAATTTTTGATGACCGCTGGCGATCATGTATTTTGTGCGGACATTGCATAGCTGTTTGTCCTACTGATGCTATACTCCATGAAAAAATGGGTAGTGAACCCTATTCATATGAAGGGATTAAAACACCTTCTGATTACATTGGATATGAACGGATGTTCAATTTCATGAATTCGATTCGTAGCACCCGTCAGTATAAGAAAGATGAAGTTCCCGAGGAACACCTTAGAAAGATCATACGTGCTATGCAAGTTGCACATACTGGGATGAATATCCGAGATCAAAAATTCAAAGTAATCACTGATCCCGAGTTGCTAAATGCATTGGGCAAAAAAGTTGATGAAGAACGCTTAAAGCACGTTGCAGATGATCCAAATGTGAAACAAAGAATAGAAATTGATGCCAAAAAATGGAATATTCCACTTTATCATGATGCTCCTGCAATAATAATCATGTATTGTTCTAGCACCCACTCGCTTGATCGATACAATATTGGAATTGCATTAACATATGGTAGACTTGCGGCTCACTCACTCGGATTAGGAACATGCTGGAATGGACACACAAGCGGTCAACTAGAACTACATAAGGATATCGTTAAAATGGCTGGACTTCGAGGAAAAAGTTGGGGTGTTCTGGAAGTAGGGTACCCTGATGTAAAATATGAACGAGTTCCTCCGCGACCCATAAAGAAAATTAAAGGATTAGATTAAATTCCCCTTTTTTATTCATATTTACCATATTTATGTGCTGCACGGATGAAACTAGTGACGTTTTCTAATGGGATTCCCTTGTAAAGAACTGAACTTGGTCCGATAATAAAATGACGATTCTCTTTTAATGCGTCCATAAGATTTTTCACATGATTCTCTACATCATCAGTTGTACCGAACGGAAGGACATCGCTAATATCTCCAAATCCAATCACCACAAAATCAGGGAAATGCTCATTAATATAAACCGGATCTGCACCTCCTTCCCAACCTTGCAGGCCTAAAAATCCTGCTTCTTGAAAATAAGGAACTAACTCCGTAACATCTCCGTCAGTATGAACTTGTGGAATTAAACCTGCATCTGAAATCATAGACGTAACTTTCTTATATAGTGGGAGGTAATCCTCTTTCCATCGAGTAGGAGGAATCATAGATCTACCCTTGAATGCCACATCGTCAAGGAGGTTTATTACTTTTAGTTTACAACTTTTTCCAAGAGAATGGATAGCGTTTATCATTCCTTCCACATTCTTCATCATTAAATCTCCATATAGTTTTACAAGTTCACGATAGAGTTTAGTCTTTTTTCGAAAGTGAATTGAGAACTGGTTCATCCCCATTGCTCTCCATACTCTATCAAAAATACCCTCTACTTGAAGAATGGGATAAATAATATTTGAGATTCTATCGTACTGCTTGAAGAGTGTCTTATTCCACTTGGTGACATCTCTGACTTTCATATTTTTTCGCAGCTTTTCCAAAATCTCAATAGATTGGATATATCCTTCTTTATAATATCCCCCTTTACTCGGTCCCTGGCCCGAAGCCCCTATTAATACTTTTTTTCCATTATCAATTTTAATTCTTATTGGTCTAACCCATGCACTTGGGATACATCCAGCAAAAATTGACTCAAAACCTATAATTGTAGGTATCCGATAATGTGAAGACCATAAAATGGGTGAAGGATAGTTTGGGATGGAAAATTTACCACTGAAATCCATCCTAAGAAGAGCGCGGTGTTCCTTAATGAAACCTTGCCGGATATATTGTACAAAATTAGGAACTCGATCAAGTTTTCTCCGTTCAGCATCATCAAATACGGCTAAATATCGTTCATATGCTTTCATTTTGGCTTCCTCATAATCGTTGTATCAAAAAAGTCTTCTGAAATTGGTCTGCTTTGGATTGTTTTTAGTTTTTTAGCAGCACTGGAAATCTCAAAAGTATTGTATAAAGATCGTAAATATGCCCTTCCTTCATTTGTGAGCTGATACCTGCCATAATCGGGTTTTTCAATTAATGAAGTATCAATTAAGTTTTGAAGATGGTGGGCTAAGCCTGTTTTTTGTAACCCAGTTTCCTGTAGTAATGATTGAAATGAAGCAGATCCCTCTAATAATTTAATCATAATCTGTAGTCGATTTTTATGAGCTATGGATTTTACAATTCGTAGTAATTCTTTTGCAGCATTTTGCAAAGGAATCTGAAATGTTTTCCCAAAAGCACTCATTTTTCCACCACCGGAATCCACCAATCAATTTCTGATTTAGGATTGTCCATATCATAGGGATTAAATCGTTTTTCGTCATAATATTCCACCACAAATGGATAGGATTGTTTGTATTTTGATTTTGGAGTTTTTAACCATCCACTAAACAAGTAATCAATTGAAGTATAATCATTTCCATAAGATGTTACCGTAGCATATTTTGAAGCAGGAAGGATTTTTAAAACGAATTCAAGAGGAATATCTTCTATTAGTTGGTTTACTGCAATTCCAACAAATACTTCGAAATTCTTCGATTTTTTATATTCTGATGGCTCAAAATGAACTTCAAAACTCTTCCCAGGGAATTTATTAATTTTATCCAGGAGAAAGCTATACTTTTGATAATTTTGTCCGAATCGAATCCAAAGTTTTCCAATTTCATTATCTTTTGACCATTCTCCTGCTGAATGGAATGGATTTCCATAAAAATTACATCCTAGTAAAATAAGTTGTTTTTGTTCAGAGATTTTAGGAATGATCTCGTCCATAATTATAGTATGAGTTTTTTCTTATTAAAGATTCCTACTACTACTGAACAAAACCATAGATCCTTATATAGGACAAATCTGATATCCTTCTTGACAATAAATAATGTGAAAGATCATGGTAAAAACAAATTCTAATAAAAATCCAATTGTATTGAATCCAATTGGTGCAGTTAAATGTATAGAAGAGGAACAGAAATTCTGGATAGAAATTCAAAAGGAGTTTCGACCAGCTTTAAAGGAGCTTGAAAAGTTCACTCATATGCACGTTTTTTGGTGGGCTGACAAGAACGATACACCAGAACTGCGTAAAGTCTTAGTATCTGAAGAACTTCCTCCATTCTATGGTGAAGATGCTCCATCTATGGGTGTATTTTCGAATCGTTCTGAATTCAGACCAAATCCCATTGCTGTTACAATCTGTCCTATTTTATCTGTAGATTTAGAAAAAGGGATAATTACAGTTCCATGGATGGATGCATATCCTGATACACCAGTTATCGACATCAAACCGTATCTACCCATGGCTGACCTCGTAGAATCCGCAGATTACCCAATTTACCTCCAGCACTGGCCAAAAAGTGTTGAAGCAGCCATGAAATGGTGGGCTGAAAAATCAAAATAGTTTTTTTTATCTTATCCTCTTATTGATTGTTATGGGCAATGAAGAAATAGTTTCAATTAATAATTCTAATTTTCTAGCACCAATTTGCGGATTATTCTGTGCAATCTGTTCTGATTTTGTGAATGAAGAATGTCATGGATGTGGTTGCGATTGTGGATGTGCAGGGAAATGGCATATTGAGCACTGTGAAATTGCTCAATGTGCGAAAAATAGAAATTTAGAGAGTTGTGCTGATTGCGCCGATCTTCCTTGCACTATGCTAATTCAATTCACTAATGATCCTATTTGGACTACTCATTCTGTATGCATTGAAAATTTAAGAAGAAGAAAAAAAATCGGAACGGAAAAATGGATTTTGGAACAACAAGAATATTGGTCTAATGAATATCATCGCAAAAAAGAAATCTGGCATCATGATGAGTGTGGAAAGAAATATCGTAAATTTAAGGATATTTAAGATAAAAAGTGGAGATGGTGGGCTTCGAACCCACGACATCCGGCTTGCCTCGGCCCGAAGGACGGAACTAGTCCATATCCTCCGTGGTCTTATAAGACCGGCGCTAAATGGCACACTTTGGAATTTCCAAAGCAATTAACCAGGCTAAGCTACACCTCCCAAAATGAAAAGTGCTTAGATCACACTAAGGTTGATTCTCATTATCCAACCAAAATTTTAAACTTTTTTAGAGCGCAATCTCCAAGAATCTCCGCCGAATGATTCTCTACCTAAAACATATAGGAAATATTGCGATATATTCCATATTGTAATGGAAAGGTGAATTTTTTGAGTCAAATGATCACAGATTTAATGAATAACATCTATACTCGAATTTCTCAAATGGGTGCAGCCATCTCCAAACTTCAGAAGAGTTTAGACGGATTAAATGGAGTAGTCAATACTAAAATCGAGGAACTCGTTCAAACAACTGTTTCTATGAAGGAAAGCAATGAGAAAGAAAGTAAATCGTTTGAACTGATACTGCGAGGATATGGTGATGCCTTTTTACAGGAAATAAATCGATTAAAATCTGATATTGGGCTAAAAGATCTGGATGAATTAATCACAAAACTAAAACAAATCTCAGATGCAAGCGAAGAACCACTCAAACCAGAGAATGTAGATGTGCTTTTAGATGAAGTTTTAGTCGGAATCAAAGATTTAATGGGACCTTCCAAGGATACAAAAAAAGAAAAAGCTAAATCAAGCAAAAAAGAAGTGAAAGGTCAGTCTATCAAACCAGAAGGTTTCGATCAGGCTTCTCCACCATCGAAATAGGAGGAAAAAAGTATGGCAGTAGATCAAAATCAAATTGTAAATCAACTTAATCTAATCCAACAGTATCTGGATGGAACTATAGCTCAGATTCAAAAGATGGCAGAAAATATTGATAATATGGGGAAGAAAATAGCTGAATCCATTGCAGCACTTAACGAAAATTTACGTCTAATAATTGAAGTTGTGAAGAAAGGTCGATCTAACCTAACTGAAACCTTAGATGATGTAACAGGAAAAATAAATGAAGATATCAAGAAACTTTGGGATGAGAAAATTCTCGAAAACATCACCAAGGAAGAAGTTCAAGCAATTGCGAAGATTAAGGAAATTAACAAAGTAGTAAGTGATAACTTATATTCCATGCAACTCCTCAGTGTAGTTCAGAGCATTCGAGAAATTGTTGGAAACGCTTTATCCGTCAAGTCTAAAAAGATCTGAAATTGTGCATATAGTGTCAATGAAATCCCTGAAGATCAAGAAAACTACATCAATTATCTTCATTTCTCTAGTTTTTATTAGTTTGTTTACAAGTGGAATCCTTCTCACGACTCATTTATCATTCAGAAGAACGGAATTACATATTTCCGATCCTAACATCTCTCCAAATGCTAGAAACTTATTTTTTAATTTGGCAGATTTAACAGATTCTGTTTTATTTGGTCATCAAGAAACCAATTTCTATGGTTTGAATTCCAGTGATATGTCATTGTGGGTGGATAATGGTTCGTATAATAATTCTGACGTTCTCAAATTAACTGGTTCCCAACCTGCAGTATATGGATTTGACGTGTTTGGTAATAGTTCAAGCATCGTAGATGGGATTAAAGCTGCATTTAGTAGAGGAGGAGTTATTACTGTGTCTTGGCACGCACCGAATTTCGTTACAGGAGGATCCTTTTACGATACTTCGGGAGATGTTGTTCCCAAAATTTTACCTGGAGGTTCTCATCATACGAATTTCACAATGCTACTAGATAATATTGCACAAAACTTGGGTAATCTTGAACATCTTGGAGAAGTTATTCCAATCATATTTCGTCCTTGGCATGAGTACAACGGGAATTGGTTCTGGTGGGGTTCTAGTTTTTGTAGTAGGCAAGAATTTATTACGTTATTCCGTTTTACCGTAGAATACTTACGTGATGTTAAAGGTGTGCACAATTTCCTATATTGTATATCACCTAATCAACCGTTCCTCTCCTTAACGAAAGCACAGTATCTATATCGTTATCCTGGAGATGACGTGATTGATATTCTTGCTTTAGATTCATATGATTGGGGGTGGAAATCATGGAAAAATAAGCTAACTGACTCTCTCTTATTGATTATAAATTTAGCAATGAAAAAAGGGAAATTAGCAACATTTTCTGAAACTGGTCTATCTCAAGGATTAAGTGAAACTGAAGTCCCAAATTGGTATTCTGATGTGTTGTTAAATATGTTTCTCGATACTCCTGAGCTCCAGAATATTGCTTATACATTAGTTTGGAGGAACGCTCATTTCACTCATTTCTGGGTTCCGTATCCTGGACATAGTCAAGAAGCAGGATTTTTGGAGTTTTACAACGATGAGCATACAATTTTTCAAAACAATCTTCCACTAATTTATTCTGATAAAACCACGGCTCAAAATTTTAACGAAGCAGCAATACGTATTTTCTCTAAACAAAATATAGGAATAATTATAGAATTAGTCGTTATCTCTGGCTTATTGGTTTCATTTGGCATAAACATTAAAATTGGCAAAATTTTCAAGAGAGAAATACATAAAGATTAATCTCTATAGAAGTTCACCTCATTCCGGTGCAAATATTATAGAAATTCGTGAAGATCGCACGTTTTACCTTTCGGTTGCTTTTTTCTGGGTGAAATTGGATTCCAAATATTGGAAAAGTCTCCCCATTTTGGGATAATTGAATTGCACCGTATTTTGTTCTTTTTGAATGTCCAAAATTTCTAAAACCACTGGGAAGCGTCTCGATTATGTCAAAATGGTGCATATTGACTTTAAATTTCCTGGGTAATCCTTTAAATAGCGGAAATTCGGGTTCGTCTTGAATAAACGAGTAACTTCCTTTTTCCATTCCTTCAGGATTTAAAGCTATTTTTCCTCCTACACTTAAATGTGCAAATAATTGATGTCCGTAACAAATCCCAAGAGTTGGTATTCGATTTTGAACGATATATCCAAGAAATTCTCTGGGTAATTGTCTTGCATCGGAATTATATAAGTTATCTCGACTACCGGATAAAATAATCCCTCCCCATGATGTTTTTTGAAGGGCGTTAAGAACTTCTTGACCTTGAGAATTGTCTTGAGTAACTTCAAATTCCGTATAGTCATACCCCAATTTTTGGAGACTTTGATGAAGAAAAGCTGTGTACGTAGACCCAAAATCAATAACAGCGAGTTTCATAGACATACTAAGCTCTTTAATAGAGGATTACATAAAAAATGTCCGATGGTCCTTCTGGAACGATTACTCCACTGGGAAGAGTGTTTTCTGGATCTTAGGCATAAATACATCATTTTCTACTAGTGAAAATTTCTGTTTCATGAGGGCTTTCAGTCTGCTTATAAACCGGTTTACTACTGTGCCATCGATGATTTTCTGGTTGAATAAAACTGAAACTTTCAGTACATCCCGTAATTCCACCAGATCATTCACTACATCCAGTTTTTTCATAGTTCCACCCAAAGCGAAATCAATTGTATGCATACCCACGGTCAATGGATTCAAACGGATTTTTCCAAATAGGTCTTTATTTGTTATCCCTATAGTTCCTGCCTTTTTCTTGCAGTATATTGGATTACGTCTATACCGTCTGAAGAATAATCGTCTTAACGCGATTGGTAAGGAAAAGAAAAATGAAAAGAATCTCTTATTTTGGAAGCTTTTTTGAATGGAGTTCTGGACATTTGTGTCTTTTGCTGTTAAAATCTCAGCTTGGATCTCATCAACGGATCGCTTGTTTGCAGTTCGAATAATATATGGAAAGACGCGTCTTCCTTTTTTCTTGTGATTTTCAATCACAATATAGATGTCTACTTCATCAAATACTAATAATTTGTGAGCTCGTCTCCGGAATGCTTGCACTTTTTTTGTGTCTTCTACAGCTTTAGCAAAGCATTTGACAATCCATCCTTGCAGCATTCCATGATAGGTGTCCTTATCCGAGAATTCACGTATGATATTTAACGCATCGGTGATATCCACTTCAAATACTCCATAAACTGCATGAGCGGAAGGAGTAATGTCATATAAATCAACAAGATAATTATGATTCGAGTTACGAATTACCTCATACGTATGGGGTTTCATTGTGATTCAGTTAAATCCTATGTTTCTGAGCCGTAAGCGAGTAATCTGTTGAGTTTATGAATGATCTCCAGTAATCTGGCGGTCCCGATGGAGAGTCGAACTCCAATCTATCCGCTAGATACTCAGTTTTGAAGACTGAGGTGCAGACCGCTGACACTAATCGGGACCATGAGTGATTTCATTACCGGGTGTTGTTTGTGCACCGAGGTGTAACGATGGAGATATTTATCTCATCAAGTTTAATAATGTTAGCTATTAATAGGGGATATTGGAGTTAGTGTTCGATGAACCTTAAGCAAAGGGCTGATGAGATATTGGGAATTCAAAAAGATGCAATAAGGAAGCTAGTAACCAATGATTCTTGGTTAAAAAGCATTCAATTGATCAAATCTGTCGCAGAAAATCATCAAAGAATTATCACTACGGGGATGGGAAAAGCTGGGATAATAGCTCAAAAAATGAGTGCAACCCTGTCTAGTATTGGAATTCCATCATTTTATACCCATCCTGCTGAAAGTCTACATGGTGATCTCGGACGAATTAGTTCTAATGATTTACTCATTGTATTCTCCCATTCTGGTAGCACATCAGAGCTTCACCAAATGGTCTCACATTTGTATGCTCTAAATGAAAGCAAAAACACTGTAATTATCATTTCAAGCTCTGATAATCCTTCCATTCCCCACAATCACCTTTTATGTTACGGAAAAATTAAGGAGTCTTCCATTGTAAAGAAAGTTCCATCAACATCAACATCAATCATGCTTATTATTGCGGATGTGCTGGCAATCACTGCTGCAGAATCCTTGGGATTTAATGATGAGTGGTTCAGACAAAGACATCCTGGTGGAGCTATAGGTCAGTCTTACAAAAACACTGAAATTCCTTAGGAAAGTCCTCATTTTCTTCTGTTTTATTTCTATTTCAAAAGGTGGAACCAAGCCTATAGGCTTATTAATTTAAAAGTTACATTACTATTTAGCTTTTATTGGTGGTCAATATGGTAAATCGAAAAATAATTGGAATGCTGATTGCTGCATTGGTTATAGGTGTTACTGGATTTGGAATAGGAACATATTCGATTTTCAAAATAATACAACTGAAGGGGACCGATAGCAATCTTGTAGCAGTATGGGAAGATCTTAGTGGATCTGGGACCAATTTTAACATTGTCCTAAACAACAATCAAGTGAATAATAGTGAGTATTTTTCTATGGCAGATGGAAATACAAGTGTGATCCTGACACAACCAGGTTGGTATAAATTCACAATAAGCATATGTTGGACAAGCTTAGACAGCGAAGAGATTTATCATCTCCAAGTTCTAAAGAATGGAATTGTCTTTAAAAATCTCGAATATCTCGAGAATGTCACTAATTTTTATAACACTATAAATAATTTCGTATATGTATTTAGTGATGGAGATGATATCATTAATATCCGATGCTTTAGCGGTAGTGGTCATTCTTCTATATCTGACCTTCAAGCTTACAATCAAATCACATTGGAATATGTTGAAGAATTATAGGCAAGTATCCAAATGCATAGATTTATGTCCATACATCCTGGTGGAGCAATAGGTAAGTCTTACGAAAAATCTGAAAATCATTAGGAAAGCCTTTATTTTCTAATATTCTGAAAAAAATCCATGCCAGTATATCAATTCAAAGATAGAATTCCAGAAATTGATCCAACCGCATGGATATTTCCAAATGCAGTTATAATAGGTAAAGTACATATCGGAAAGAACGTATATGTTGGTGCAGGATCCGTCATACGCGGAGACTATGGCGAGATTTTCATCGGTGACGGTACATCTGTAGAAGAGAACGTCACAATCCATGCAAGACCGCAAGATAAAACCGTAATAGAGAAACACGTGACACTTGGTCATGGTTGCATAATACATAACGCCACTTTGCATGATCATGTTGTAGTAGGAATGGGTGCGATTGTATCTGATTACTCTGATGTGGGAGAATATGCAATTGTCGGAGAAGGTGCGGTCGTGAAAAGCAAAACTATTATTCCACCAAGACAAATAGCGGTAGGTGTGCCTGCAAAAGTCAAAATGGAAGTCCCAAAGCAAACTACTGCATTCTGGGTTGAAATTAATAAGATTTACATGCAATTGGCTAAAGATTACAAAACGGAAATGAAGCAAATAGATGGATAATTTGTCTTGATTATCTTTTATCAATTTATTTTATTTTGTTTTATGCTTGTACTTTAATTCTCTTTGAATTGAAACTAATGCTACTCCTTTAGGTAATGAGCTATATTTTTTTGCTAGGATATAATGTTCTTCGCAAAACCACTCAGCATAAGGAGGATGACCTACAAATCCTTCCTCCTCACATTTTTTATCCCATTCTTTATCTGTTTTTGATTTCTGAAAATAAACCAATCCTGCATTTTCCATGTCGGAGATCCTTTTATCACAAATCTCGCAAATGGGTGGTTTCATAATTCTAAATTACTTTCATTTGCTTAGTTTATTATGGGTACTGTAAAGTTCAAGAGATATTGGATTATGTCTTTAATCACAAAAATAATAAAAAATAAATAAAATTTGAAAAGAGTCATGAAGATAAACCAAATACGAGAAATCTCAGATTAGGTTAATTATCAAGGCTCATTCTCTTCATTTAACCGAAGAGAGCGCCTATTCCGGTCGGTTCCTCTGCCGCTTTCTGTTCTTCTTTCTTCTTTTTCTCTTTCTTTTCTTTCTTGGGCTTTGCCTCTTTCGCTTCAGCAGCAGGAGCCGCAGACACTGCAACAGGTGCAGCAGCCGCAGATGAGATTATTTCATCAAGATTTTTGTCTTTAAGACCTGCAACTAATGCTTTTACCTGATTGTCATCAGGTTTTGCGCCAGCCGCGTCCAATATTTTCTTAATGCTTGCTTCTGTGATTTTCTTGCTTGCTGAGTGAAGGATTAATGCCGCGTATACGGATTCCATTTTAGTTTTCCTCCAATGTTTGATTATTGTTCTGTATAGTATTGTTTAAAAAAATCATACTTTTCCTCACCCGAAAAGACTTCCGAGACCTTCCGGTTCTTCTTCTTCCTTCTTCTCTTCTTTCTTTTCTTCTTTGGGTGGTTCTTCTTTAGGTTCAGGTTCAGGTTCTGGTTCAATACCGTGAGCCAAATTATTTACTTGTGAAGCAATTCGGTATGCTTTGGATAAATACTGGGGGATCATACTAGGTAAGAATAATCCTGGTGTATTTAGGGCAATTGCATTTGCGTGTTGAGAAGCTTGCATTAATAGTGGTACAATAGTCGCATTAGTGACCATTTTTAGTGCCACTGCGAGATTAACTCCATGCTGAGCTCCTGTAGCGAATTCATTGAGTATCTTTTCTTCATCTAGATGCAACACCTCTCTTGGTAGTATGTCTCCATTTTCACATGCACAATAGAAATCAAGTGAAACTGTCATAGGTTCGATCCCAAGTCTCTTGAGTAAGAGTGCTTGTTTAAGGTCAATTGATGCGCCTTTTTCATGGGTCACTGTGTCTTCTCGAATATTAATAGTCCCATCCTTAATCATGGTAGGCAATTTCAGAATAGTACTGAATTCGCTTATGATGGGACCGGGTGGGATTCGAGTATCTCCTGCAGGAACGATTATATCTTCAGGTGCAATATCTCCAGCCTTTGCGGGGCCTTTGGTTGCAC
Organism: Promethearchaeota archaeon; assembly: GCA_016839865.1. The sequence continues at coordinate 14,366 of JAEOTN010000066.1, forward strand.
TGCTCTCTAGAAATTGTGAAAGTTCGATAGGATTCATATTGGTGAATATCAATGCAGAAGATCCTTTGATTTCATCTACTAATTTCACTATGTTTTTTTTAGTACTCTCCGATAGGGCACGTTTGATAAGTCGTTTTTTCGACATACGCATAACTACCTTACCTCGGAGTGCTGAACGCAGCTTAGTAATAGATTTTGAATCAATCTTCTCCATTGAGACTAATCCAATCACATTGTATTTGTCAATGTTTTCTTTGATGAATTTTACTTCTTCAATTTTCTTCGGTGCAATCTTCCGCTCTGCCATAGCCATTATCGCCTACCTCCCCTTTTGGTCTTCCGTAGAACACCTTCTTCCACTTTCACGGGTTGCCCCATAGTGGTTTTTAAGATAATAGACTTAATGTTTCCATAGCCATTTGGAAGTTGACTTTCAAGAAATTTAAGAAGTGAATTCAAATTTTCGAAATTTTTTTCGAATTCAATCGATTTTTTACCGAATTTGGTCTGAATAATAGGTGCACGTTTGGTCTGAACAATAACTCTTCGCATGAAATTTGCAGTCACTCTTTCAACTGAGTCTGTAGGTTTGATAATACCATACCCTTTAGGTACGGGTTTTGGCATTTTTCCTGCCTGTCCAAGGTTACGTCCTAAAACTCGTGCTACGTCTCTCATCATATCAGCACGAGCAATAAAGGAATCGTATTGTCGTACGAATTTCTTTTTCGTTTTTGCGTCTTTTTTTTGCAAATCGTTTAATTGTGCAGTATCACAAACGTCAAATCCTTTTTCTTTTGCTTCAACAAGCTGGTCCTCTCTAGTAAAGAAGCATAGCTTATGGCTTTCTGGGGTTTGAATTTGGTGGGGTAATAAGAATTCTGAATTGACTTTATTGTTTGGATTCTTGATATCTAGGTCCCTTAAATTAATGATAATATCCAAGGCTTCATCAAATTTGCGCGCTTTATCGTCTTTTCCCTCTTTTTTCCAGACGGAATGGTCAAGGGATTTCGTGAGCGCTTCTCGGAGTTTTGTTTCAGTGACAATCATAATAGATCTACTCCTTTACTGAAATCTCTCCTGATTTGATTTTTTTCGATATTTCCAATGGTTCTTCGCCGTCTACTGTAAGTCCACATGATTGTGCCGTACCCAAAATGGTTCGCACAGTGTCTTTAAACTCAACTGCTGTTGTGTCATCTCGTTTCATCTTTGCAATTGTAACAATTTGGTCTAAGGTTAAGTCTGCTGCTTTATTTGTGTTCGGTTCACCACTCCCTTTTTCAATGCCTGCTTCTTTAAATAACAGTGCACTGGTCATAGGAGTTCGAACTCTAATCTCATAACTACGATCTTCTGGATCAACGATTATTGTTACGGGTACCTTAATACCTTTGAATCCTGACGTCTTTTCATTGATTTCCTTAATTACCGCGCCGATATTTACTCCAGTAGGACCTAATGCAGGTCCAATAGGTGGTCCAGCAGATGCTTTTCCACCATCAACCAAAGCTTCGACGTTAATTTTTGCCAACTTATTTCTGTCTCCAAAGGTTTTGAAGTTCTTAGCGAAATGGGGAAAAACTCTTCAATA
>JAEOTN010000411.1 GCA_016839865.1 Promethearchaeota archaeon
AAAACCAAAAAAATTGTTGTTTCACTCTCGGTTATCCTCGTGGTTTCTACAATCGTGGTAACAGGTTTAGTGCTGAATGCAATGAAAGGGAACAATGGAGATGGAAATGGGACCTTCGATCCGGGGGATAGATACGAATCCACCCTGATGGATTACATGGGGGTGGTCTACGACGACCGGAACGACAGTTATGTTTTTACCGGGGGTTATAGTGAAACTGCCGCGTGCCCTTGGGGGGCTGTGCATCCTGGTATAGATTATGCTTTGGACAATGATTCTACTGTAATTGCAGCGGTTCCTGGTCAGATAATCGATATAATGGTTCAGGATTACGGGGAATCCGTAGAAAATCGATTTATGATCCATGTGGTCATCCGCTATAATATTAGTCTTACGGTTGATTATGCTTTCGAGCCTTGGACAAATATTTCCGCTAATAAAGATCACCAATTGGAATTATTGGATGTTGAAGAGGGGGATTGGGTTCAAAAGGGGGATAAAATTGCGACTTTTCTAAAAGCAGGCGTCAGTGCTCATATTCATTTCATGGTGCATGAAAATAATGTAGTAGAATGTCCTCATAAATATCTTGGAGTTGCAGATTACAACGAAATAATGGAAATGATTCATTCCTTCCAACCCACATGGGATCTCTGTTACCATTAAGATTTTTTTCTAATTTTTCTTAACTTCTTCAGATTTCTGCATTTTTTATTAATCCACTTTATTACCTCTTTCTAAGCACAGTCATGAAAAGTGTATCAATTTATCTCCCCCAAAAATAACAAGGCATTTGCAAACTCGAAATAATACTGAAAATTCATTCATACTAGAGTCTAGTCACTTACAAAAATCATATTAAGGAACATGATCTAACTAGCCAAGAGATGAAATTCACAAAAAAAACCATCATCCTCTGCGCTATTGGTCTTATCTGTATCATTGGCTTGGGGACGGGATTACCTATCTTTTTCTACTCTAAGAGCAATAAACTAACTGTTACTTTTGTATATCGTGCTGCAATTATGCTCGAGTATAATTTTAAGCGGATTTACATCGATCCCTATGGTTTAGCTCCTACCTACGAAGAAAAACCAGCAGATGCCATATTTATCACACATTCCCATGAAGATCATCTCAGCACATATAACCTTAATAAAATTTATAGGGCTTCAACTACCGTGATATGCCCTGCTTCAGCAGCTTCCATGCTTTTTAGTTACGACCCAACACCCGTGCAGCCTATGGATGAGGGAATGTATGGCAAGATTCCTTATCAGGCATTTCCGATGTATACGAATAATAGTATTCATCCTATAGAGAACAACTGGGTGGGATTTATTCTCGATTTTAAGGGATTTACTCTCTTTCACGTAGGAGATAGTGACTGTATTCCCGAATATTCCCAGTTAGAAGGTCAAATCGATGTTCTATTTCTACCGATTTATGATTCTTATAATATGATGGGACCGGCAGAAGTGAATGAAACTATTCATATCATCAAACCGAGATACATGATTCCTATTCATTATTTGGAGGATGCTCTGGATGATTTCATAAACAATTACGCTCCTTCGATACAAAACACCACGATTCTCAATCTCGAATACGGAGAATCCCATACTTTTACACTGTCTCAGGAAAATCGGTAGTTGTATTTTGATATATTTTACTTTGCTTTCCTCTCACTGCAGGATTGGGATATAAAAAATAAGTTATACTTTAAGTCCCATCAAAATCAAGTCAAAATATTTATCGTTGATAAACATACCACGACTCATTCGACCTTCTTCCTTAAAACCAAGCTTCTTATACAAGTGAATCGCAAAATCATTCGTTTCTTTAACGTGAAGATTGATTTTTTTGAAATTCCCATCCTCTATTGCCCAATCAACTAGGAAATTCATTAATGCAGTTCCAACACCTGTATTCCAGTGTTTTTTCATAACACTCATTCCTAAGTCCCCACAATGTTTTAATCGGGGTAACGAGGGACTACTAATATCAGAGACTGCAACAATTTCACTATCAATTTCTCCTATCGCCATGATTTTGTGCGGATTTGTTTTCAATGATTTGATATATTCCTCTTCTTGTTCTTTCGTAAATGGGGCTTCTCCCTCACCGAAAGAAAGATTTTCCGATTCAACCGAGACAATATTAATATAATCTACTAGACTTTGTGCATCTTCAATCTCAGGATTCCGAATTGTTAAAATCCTGCCATTTTTCAAAGATACTGTTTTTGGGGTGAAAATTACCATGATTCTGACTTCCTCTATCATCAAACTTGCTTCGAATCCATAAAAACATTTACTGAAACATAATTTCATCCAAAAAGAATTGATAAAAGTCTGCCTACTCAAGCTTTAAAGTCCAGCGTTGCGTTTTAATCATATCGGTGTTAAATAAATGAAAGTATGGATTGTTCACGATTCGAAATATGGTAATGGAAAATCAATTGCAGAGGCTATGGGTGAGATTTTTAAGGAAAGAATGGATGTTGGTGTTGGTCATGTAAAAAAAGTCTCCCCCCTGCAGGTAGCGCGTGAAAAACCAGATCTAATTATAGTTGGAACTGCAGTTAGAGTTTTTTCAACAAGTATTGCGTCCAAAAACTGGATTCGGAAGCTAAAACGAGAATTACGGAGAGTTAATTATGTAATTCCACTCGGAATCGTCTTTGTTACTCATTATATGAAAAAAGAAAATATTGAATTTATGGGGAATCATTTTCACAAAATTCTTGAACGAGGTATTGCAATAAGTGAAGTGTATCCAAATTGGATCTCTGGTAAAGTTAAGGAAGTTGAAGGACCATTAGAAGAGGGAATTATCGAAAATTTCATCTACATTGCTCAACGGGTATTAGAAAATCATAGATAAAAAAGAAATATGAAGTTGTTATCCTATTTATTAAATGGTTATTTCTGATATTTTTACCCTTTCTCATTTCTGGGTGATCCTAACTAGTTCTCTCTTAATATCTAGTGCAATAATGATCCTAACATTAAAAAAAAAACGTAATGTCGTTTTTATTATACACGTGGTTTTAACTGGGATGGGATTACTTCTAATTCTTGTCGGGCTGATCTTCTTTACTAATTTTCGATTAGATCAACTCCATGGTATATTGGGAATGAATGCGACTAGTTTATCTATAACTGCAGCAATCGGTGGTATTCTTGCAAAGACTAGAATAAAACGGAAAGATGCGATAAAAAAAGTTCACATTTGGTGGGGCTCAATTGTGTTTCTGTATACTATCTTTGTTTTAATCTATGGTATATGGGTAATCGCTAAAAATTAGAATGTAATTAGCTAAAAATGCCACTAAATGATTATATAAGCCAAACCAACAAAATTTTAAACCGATATATTGTTTTATCCAGAATTATTCTTCCAATGGTATATATTTAAATTACCACTTATTCATGATTTTAGTATGGGTGAGATGTATGGGTAAGAAATTACCTAATATTGGAGTTTTGGGTTGGGGTATTACTGGTGAATCCTCATTCATGGGAGCCTTAGCCCGTATCATGAAATATTATAAAGAATCCGTAGATTACGTCGATTTAATGGGATTTTCGGGAGCAGCGTTTCGGATCAATATTGCCCAACCTAAATGGTGTCCTAGTGCCCCAGATATGTTTCCGCGTTTGCATTTTGCCAAATATTTCGGCTATAAACTAACTCCTTACTTTAATCACAACCAAGATGAGGCTAAACGATCAGAAATCCAAAAAGTTTTTTTTAAACTCATAAAAAAAGAATTAGGTAAAAATCACCCTGTTTTAGCAATTGATTTAGTACACGTTCCAGAGTGGGGAATTATTACGGGATTTAAGCGATCCCAATTGTATTGCCGAAGTTATTTTGATGGAATCGAAAGAGACTACGAAAAACATCGTATTCCTGATTATAATATTGCCCAGAAATTCCCTTGGGGGTTATTTACTGTAGAAAAAATAGGAGAATCCATGGATCGTAAAAAGGCACTTAAAGAAAGTCTATCATGGAGCTTAAAACACTGGTCTGTTGGAAAAATTGATGAAAGTCCTACTGGTTATTACGCAAATGGAATCAATGCTTATGAGACTTGGATCGATCAATTACAGGATGA
>JAEOTN010000412.1 GCA_016839865.1 Promethearchaeota archaeon
CCTGAATTCATCGAAACTATCCAAAAACACAAGAACTTTATGGATAATGGCTTATTGACCAAGAAGAAGAATCTAGCAAGCAAAAATGAAGTCATGGATATTATGAAATACAAACTTTACAAAAAAGTGGAAGACTACGTATTCAATAATGACGATGTAAACGAATTTATCAAAGAAATCACTTCTGGTGAAAACGATCCCTATAGTATCTCTGAGGAAATATTAGTGAAATTCATCAAAGAAGGGAAAATTCTTGACAAATAAATTTTCTAAATTGATTACTACTATAAACCAAACTCCAATTTTATCAAAATACTACCTAATTCTTGGAGCTGGGAAATTTGGTGAGGTTGCATTATCTTTTGTTCAATCACAGGAATTCCCTTTAATTTTAATCATTGATAAGGAACTTACACCAACTGTGGACCATTTTCCCAAAATATCAAATTTTGCTAATCTCCTTGAGATGCATTCCCAGAAAGGCACATATTTCTATCAAAGCGATATAGATGTTATTTCTGATTCTTTTCATCATGGTTTTCCTGAATATTTCATTCCAGCGGTCCCAATTCATGCTGTAGCGCATATTTTGAATCAGATTTTTCAGACATTAGGATTAAAAGTTGAAACCACAATACATAATGAAGATTGGGAAAAATTACTAAATACTATTCCTAATGATGTACTTCTCAGTCACAACATGGAAAATGGTCTAGTTTTACTATCTTGGGCGAAAGAGGATGAAATTTGTCCAAGTAATTGCCCATCTCCTTTAGATTATTGTTCACCTCACGATAGAAAAAAACCGTATACTATTACAGAAATTGCTAAGAATGCGAAAATTGATGGAATTAAAAACTACATAATTGAAAGTCATCAAGTAAATCCAGGATTAGGCTTGATTCATGGTCAAGAATTGAAATCTATGATTCTAAAGTGCTTGAGAACTATACAAAAAAATATAAAAATAAATCAAAAATCTTGTTTTATGATTGCTACAACCTGTAATTGTCATGGTGTGATTAATTGTTTTACGTGTTCCTCTTTGTGAGCTATTTCCAATTCAGATTTTACATTTGGATCTAAAATACGGTTTATTTCCTTTAAAACACGCACAATTTTTACTCCTTTAGAAGTTAATCGAATGGTCTTCTCTTTATTTCGATTTCTTCTATACTCAATCAATCCGAATTCTTTAAGATCTGCCTTGACGCGAAAAAATGCGTTATAATACGAATCTTTCGTTTCTTTGAGTCTATCGAAAAATTCTGGAAGTGTACAACAATGATTCTTTGTGCTATATAACGTTAATAGCGTTTCATTAAACCCGCGACGTTTATACAATTGGTAAAATTTCATCCATTAATCCCTCAAAAAATGAATTCAAACCAACTCGTTTACAAAGTTGGACCCAATACTAGGTTCCCTTGTAGATTTTTAATACTTATGTATGTCATAAGTTCATTTTTTCATTCGGTTTAGTAGTGAAAAAATGAAACAAAGCGCTTTTTTGTAGAAATTAGGAGGGAAAAATTTCATGCAAACCTTTATTAGTTCGAAATCGTATCATTAATTAGTTCGAATTCGGACTAAAGAAGTCATGGAGTAAAAGTAATATGAGTATGACTGAAGAGGAAATGAAAAAACTATCATTAGAAATAATGAAAGAGGCAGATTGCGTATTCGTTGCAACCATAAATGATGCAAGTTTTCCAGATATCCGTGCAATGAATAATATGCGGAATACGGAACAGTACCGAAGATTGGAGCATATATTTGAGGGTCATGATGAAGACTTCATGATTCTCCTCAGTACTAACACATCCTCCGAGAAAATTGCCCAACTACGGGAAAATCCTAAAATTTCGTTATATTTCAAGAAACCCGATGTGTGGCAAGGCGTAAGTTTCATCGGTGAAGCAGAATTTGTAGGTGATGATGTAAAAAAAGCCATATGGGCGGATAACATGAAAGTATATTATCCAAAAGGATTTGATGATCCCGACCATACAGTGTTAAGAATCTATCCAAAAGTAGCCAAAGGGTGGAATACTAAGAAACTAACTACATTTAAATTTAAGGTGGAGGGAAAATAATGTCTAAGCAAGCAGGATTTTTAATATCAAAAATACAAAAAATAAGTCAACAATTATTTCAAGACATGCTAGCGAAAAATGGGTTGAAAATACATCCGGGACAAGGCAGCGTTTTATATGTGTTATGGAAAGACGGTGATAACATTCCAATAAAAGATCTTGTTGAAAAAACAGGATTACCAAAAACAACATTGACATCTATATTGGATAGATTAGAAGATTCGGGTGAAGTAATCCGTTTAAAGTCCACTATAGATAAACGAGAAATCAATGTCAAAATAACAAAGAAAACCCAAGGTAAACACGAGATATATGAAAAAGTATCGATGGAAATGGAGGATCTTTATTA
>JAEOTN010000413.1 GCA_016839865.1 Promethearchaeota archaeon
ATAAAAACTTCGTTTCTATCAAACTCGATCGGGAGGAAAGACCAGATTTAGATCAAATCTATCAACAAGTCATTCAAATGATGGGTCGAAGGGGTGGATGGCCACTTTCAATTTTTATGACTCCTGATAAAAAACCATTTTTTGCAGGTACCTATTTTCCGAATGGAAGAAAACATGGCATGCGAAGTTTTAGAGAAGTTCTAGAAAATATTGTGAGTATTTACTCAAAAAGACGCCACGATATAGAACATACAGGAAATCAGATACAGAGTGCTCTTGAAAACTTATCATCTCAACCTTCTCCTGCAAGTGAAGATGGTATCACACGCGATATATTAAAACTTGCAATGGTCACTCTAGAACCTTCATTTGATTCTGTTTATGGAGGATTCGGTACTGCTCCGAAATTTCCTAACTTCCCTACATTGCTATTTATCATTCGTCAAATTGCTGAAGAATCACACAAAAATCCCGAAATATATCAAAAAATTAAGAAAGAACTGGAGAATACATTGGACAAAATGGCTGCAGGCGGTATCTACGATCATGTTGGTGGAGGATTTGCGCGATATTCCATTGATACCCGATGGATGATCCCACATTTTGAAAAGATGCTCTATGATAATGCTATGGCTCTACAAGTCTATTCAGAAGCATACTATCTTTTTCAAAAACCGCGTTACAAAGAAATTGTACGTGAAACCGTAGGTTGGATTTTTCGAGAGATGTATCACGAGAAAACTGGATTTTATTCTGCATTGGATGCAGATAGTGAGGGGGAAGAAGGAAAATATTATGTGTGGACTAAATCTGAATTGGAAAATATAATTCCAAAAGATACCCAAAATTTGTTTTTTGAAGCATATGGAGTTACAGAGGAGGGAAATTTCGAAAATAAAACAAACCATCTACACGTGCAGAATGAAAATCTTGTAGAAAGTAATAAATCTGGATTCAAAGCTGTCTTAAATTCGCTACTAAAAATCCGAGAAAAACGAATTCCTCCTGGTTTGGATACAAAAATTTTGACTTCCTGGTCTAGTTTGATGGTGAAGGGATTATATCACGCTTTTAAAGTTTTAAAAGACTCTAATATCCGAAATGTAGCACATTCTGTAATTAAATCAATCATCAAGTACTTGTATTCTTCCAAAGAAAAAATATTGTATCGAGTTCTGGATGGAGAAACCAAAAACCGGAAAATAATAGGGCATTTAGACGATTACGCTTATTTTATTCAAGCATTGTTTGAAGATTTCCAACATTATCCAGATCCCACAACCTTAACCCTCATTCAACGACTAATTGAAATTGCTAATTCTCAATTTTGGGATACAAAAAATGGGGGATACTATTATTCCAATGAATTAAATACAGACATAGCTGTACGCATTAAAACTGGTTCAGATATGCCTTTACCTAACCCGAATTCCGTTATGGCAGAAAATTTACTACAATATCACTATTATCTGGCAGATCCTGAGAATAATCAATATTTAAAGCGTGCTGAAAAATCTTTGCAGATATATATAGAAAAAGCGTATTCTTATCCAACTGGATTCAGTGCGGTTCTTCTTGCAGCACAATGGTATCTTTTCGGTTCAATTGACTTAATTATTACAGATAATACAAAATCTGAAGAGGACCTATTTCAATTCATACATAACTACTATATTCCAAGGCTTCACCTATGGTATAAAAAGGAAATTCCAACTGAATTGAATTCACTATCTAAAAAGTTTGACCTTAGTTCGAAATATTCCTTTTACTTTTGTATCTACTTCAACTGTCTTCCACCTACTTCAGATTGGGATGCCTTTCTAAACCAATTAAGTGATAATTTACTCAAAATAAAATAGAAATCTTGATTCCCCCTCTAATTTATTTATTTCTCTCACTCTCTACTTATTTTTGTTAGAAATATTTCGACTATATTTTTAGAGCGAGAATTTAACTAGTGGAGTTATCATATGATTTCTGTAGAACAAACAACCGACAAAAGTGTTTTTATGAGTAAAGTAGATTCTTTCAATATCTTGCTATGCGGTGATAAAGAAGCCGTTTCCAAGTTTCGAAAGTATCTTGGTTTTCAAAATGCTCCTGGGAAGAATGCTATGGTTTATTTTGAATTCCCTAATGAGAAATTTGCTCATAAAAAATTTTTAAAGCTTTTCAAATACAAACTTCGAATGTTTCTACTTCAACCCTTACTTTTAAATACGATAATCACTCCCAAAAAGGAATTTCGAGAAGCAGATGCAATCATAATGGTGATTAATAATTCTAGATTCTCTCTATCTGATGAATGCTTGGATTATTTTTCAAAGATTAGTAAAATCCGAAAATCCTATATTCCATTGCTTTTGATTGGAATGAATTGCAATGGAGGAACTCCACGAAGAGATATTTCAAAATTCTTTTTCAATATACATTTGAAAAAGAAATTCAACAAAGTATTTGGTATTCATACTTCATATTTTGACGTAAATGAGACAGAGAATGAAGCAACATTTTTCCGAAGACTCCCGGAATTGTTGGAATCCTCTAAAACATGGACACCAAAAGAATATACTCCTATAACTATTGATCGAATGATTTCAAAACTTCAAGGTCAACTTCAAGAAATGGATGAAAAAAACTACAATCTAGAGAAGGGCATTGATTTGTTAGCTGAATTCGAGCATTTAGATAAAACCACAATAACAAGACATTCACTTGAGTTAATATGGGGGTTGAATAACTATGAATCTAAATCTATTATGGAATATTGGGAGAAAAGAATTAATCTTGACGATCTACCGAAAGAAGAAATGGATATATTGACGCAAGAGTCTAATGAGCAGATTAATAAATGCTTACAAATGCATTTTGAGCCTAATTTGGTGAATCTTCTGGCTCTAGGGAACTCAATTGAAGACAGCAAGAAAATTCTGGCTGTTCTTAAACGAAATCATCAAATACCCAGTATTTCTTACCATAATCCTACTTCAGAATACGTTACTTATGATAACTTGCAAGATTTAATCATATTACATATGGGTAGACATCTTTATACTCGTACTAAGAGTGAAACGAATGAAATAACGATTTTCTCTGGTTTGATGCAAACTATGGAAATTGTCCGCGATAAATACATGCGAGGTAAGGATAAAAGTCAATTTCTACAATTCCAAGATGTTGATTACTTAGATTTTGGAAATTTGCATGCTGTGTTAGGAACAGGAAAATCCGGAGTAAAAGTAATTTTACGATTCAATAAACATCCTGAGAATATATATATTCAGAAAACCAAGGAATTCATCCAGATTATTGAAGAGAAATTTCAAGACGTATTACAGGAAAGAGTTATAGACCTTGATGGAATCCGACCGGAAATAGATAAGCTTTTTTACCACTATTTCAACCCGTTTCCTGCTGACATTCCATATGATCGCATTTTTACACTCGCTCAAAAGAAATTTACTCAGAAAAACGATACATTTACACATTTAGAAGAAAAAATAGCATCTTTAGTCAAAGATGAATCCCAAATGACCATTAATCAGATGTTAACTACTATTTCCAAGGAGAATGATGGGTATATTTCTGAATCTGATATCCTATCTAGAGTATTAGATCTAATTTCTGAAGGGATTTTAGAATAAAAATTAAAACCGGCTGAATTACCGGTAACTTTTTTGCACTCTGGCACGTGCTTTGCGACCGCCCCACTTCTTGGGTTCAGTTCGTCGTTTATCACCAGAAAGCATACTTTTATCGTAGCCACGGATAGCCTTTGTGACTCTCTTTTTACCCAAATACTTATTTATAATACGAGTAATCGCCATACGAGCCGCATTTACTTGTCCTGTTTGTCCGCCCCCATACACTCGAACGTTGATATTAACATCCTTGAGTTTGGGATCTTTAATGATCAGAAAAACTTCTTTTAACTTCATTTGTGCAATTTCGGGTCGGTATCGCTCAATTGGGACACTATTTATTCTTACTAATCCTGTACCGGGTTTCAAAGTTGCTCGTGCAACTGCACTTTTACGCTTACCTGTTTCTTGAATCACTTTCATTGGGTCATACCTCCTTGATTCCAACCTATGACCTTACATAAATCCTCTACAGTCACACTCTTTTTACTTAATCCTAGAGCTTGATATTTATCTCCTAAGGAAAAGGTTTGCATTTCTCCATATTGATTTTTATCCGTAGGGATATCTGTGATGTAAACATGAACATTGGAAATGGCTTGTTTACCCCGATCATTTTTTGGAAGCATACCCCGTATAGTTTTTCGAACAAATATATCTGGTCGAATACCTACTCGAAATGGTCCTTTTTTCGGATTAGAACGAGTTTTCACATTCTTATATTGCTGGTAGCGATCGATTATTTGACGTCTATTTCCAGAAATCTCTACGAACTTAGCATTGATTATGACGATTTTCTCTCCTTGTAATACACGCTTAGCAAT
>JAEOTN010000414.1 GCA_016839865.1 Promethearchaeota archaeon
AAGAATATGCAAGGAACCTTGAGAGAAGAAAGCGGTTTAATCATGGAATCCGTTGAAAAGAATTTTGAAGAAATTCAAAAAGAGGGAGACCAACTAACAAACACCTTTAACGAGTTAACAGATAAGATCTCATTGGATTTTGGAAACCTCATGAGGAAAATCTTGGAACCTAAGCTAAGAGAATTCAAGGATAATCTAGTAGATATCGTTGAGGAATCGGCTGGCATTGGGCAAAAAATCGAATTGTTTACAGATTCAGTTAAAGGTCAACAACAGACATTGGAGCAATTTCGAGATTCGTTAGAAAAAGATACTAGTTCTGTTGCGGAAAGCATCACCACCTTGAAGAAGAAACTTGATGATAAGAATTTAGGAACTAAGAAAACTGCCTCAAAATCAATCGAAAAAATCCAACATGAAATGAAGAAAATCGAAGAAAGTTTACAAAAAATAGAAAAAATGATGCAGAATTAATCTACTCTAACTTTATCTTTTCCACCCATTTCTTCAATATACTCGAAAGATTGGTGTTTGAAGTACGTATTGTAGAGTTCTGCATATTTCCCTCCTTTTTCCATGAGCGCATCATGACTCCCCTCTTCTACAATTTTTCCCTGATCTAGGACAATAATCCGATCAACATTTCGAACGGTCCAGAGTCGGTGGGCTATAATAATTGATGTTCTTCCTTGGAGTGTCCGTTCGAGTGCTTCTTGAATACGAGTTTCAGTAAAGGGATCAACAGAAGCTGTGGCTTCATCTAGGACAAATACTCGTGGATCTTTAAGTAGAACTCTTGCAAAAGCAACTAATTGACGTTGTCCCATGGATAATACTTTACCCCGTTCTCCAACATCAGTTTCTAATCCTTTAGGTAAATCATCAACCCAATCACTTCCACCTGCAAGTTCTAAAGCTTCCATAACTTCTTCTTTCGTGGCATCTAATTTTCCATATTTTACATTTTGCTCAAGACTTTCTGCCCATAAGAACGGAATTTGTGGGATAAAACCAATTTGTTCTCGAAGACATTTCAAATCGAAATCTCGGATATTAACTCCATCCATTTTAATTTCTCCATCTTGAAATTCGTATAAACGCCCAAGAATTTTTGCTAATGAAGATTTTCCGGCACCGGTGTGACCAACAATTGCTATAGACTCTCCTGGTGTGATGTTTAAGCTGAATTTATCAAAGACATTTACTCCTTCTTTGTATGCAAAGACTAAATTCTTGATATCTATAGAACCGTCTTGGATAACACAAACTTTTTCCTCTGTTTGATTTACTTGCCTTTTAGAGTCAATTAAACTGAATAATCTTTCTGCTGCAGACAATCCACTCTGAAATTGAGGCCAAAATGCACTAATGCTGAACAACGGAAAGAATAATAACCATATACTTTGGATAAACAAATAAAGATTGCTACTGGATAATGTACCTCCTGCAAATACTACTCCTGCCACAACTAAACCTTGAATCAATGCCATTGTTGGGAATAGGAAATTTAGTAACAGTGCACGTCGGAAATTTACTGTATAGGATTGTTTATTTACTTCATTAAACTGGTTGTACATCTTTTTCTCTTGCCGGAATGTTTTCATAACTTGAATTCCGCTCATAGATTCATTAACAAATGCATTCACATTAGATAATGCTCGTTGACCTTCCAAACTGCGTTTTCTTGCTGCTTTTCTAAATGACATTGCAGTTATGAATACCAATGGAAAAGATCCTAATACGATTAGGGCTAATTTCCAGTTGAAAATAAACATCGGAATGAAAATTATAACCACTACCAACAGAGAGGACATAGATTCCATGAGAATCATTGCCATGTCCGCAAAACTTGAAGTATCGCTATTAATTCGGGAGAGGAGTTTTCCAACGGGATACTTATCGAAAAAAGACATATCTTGATTGATTACAGATTTATGAGCATCAGTTTGTAGATTCAATATTAAATTTCCAACCATTGATGATGATCTACTCCACTGGATATAGTTTAGTAGATAAGTAAATCCAGTTAGCAAAAATAAACCAACTAAGAAAACTATTAGAAGGGTTTGGTCACCTTCTCCGTATTTTATAAACATATTCCCGACAAAGGGTACACTGGAACCCAGAATTGCTGAAAATAGTAAACAGAAAGATACTAATATTAGTTGTTTACGAAATGGCTTAAAGTAAGGAAATATTCTTCTTATAAGTTCTTTATCAGTATATTTACGATCGTAATCTTCTGAATTTAGACCAAACCACACCATTTTAGTTAACCTCCTGCAATAATGTTTCTAAGGAAACATCAAATCGTTTTAAGAAAATTTTTCTATATTCTTCACTGGTTTTAAGAAGTTCATAATGAGTACCTTTCGCTATGATCTTTCCTCGCTTAAATACCAGTATCATATCTGCCCAGCGTATTTGAGATAAACGATGAGTTATAATAAAGGTGGTACGACCTTGAGCAACCTTCTTCATAGCATGCTGGATTTTATCTTCTGTAGCACTATCTATGGCACTCGTTGAGTCGTCTAACACTAGTATTTTCGGATTGCTTATGAAAGCACGTGCGATAGCAATCCTTTGGCGTTCTCCACCTGATAACTGAACCGAATCTTCACCTTCCCCAATTTTTGTCTCAAATCCATTGGGATATTTCATGATAAACTCATAAGCTTGAGCATCTTTTGCTGCTTTTTCAACCTCTTCTTTAGGCGAAACCCTACCAAATGAGATATTCTCGAAAATTGTGGTTGCATAAAGGAACACATCTTGTTCTATATATGAGATTTGATTCCGGAGGGATTCCAAGCTGTATTCTTGTAATGATCTACCATCAATTAGGATCTGACCATTTGGTACATCATATAGACGAGATATGAGTTTTGTAGCAGTAGTTTTGCCTGATCCAGTCGTACCAACAATAGCAATTGTTTGCCCAGGTAATGCTTCAAAATTGAGGTTTTTCAACACAGGATTTTGTGATTTGGGGTAGGTAAACGTCACATTCTCAAACGTTACTTTGCCTTCTATGTCTAAATTCTTCCCACGACTCGTATCCAACACTTCTGCTTCTTCATTCATCATTTCTAGTAATCTTTCGGCTGCTGATTTTGCATACCGCATAATTTGGAATGTCCACAATGAAATGAAGGTTGGACGCCTTAAAGATACTAATAAAGTGATATAAGCTATAATATCACCTAACTGGAATGGTTTTTCTACTAGATCATGGATAAATGGTTCAATATAACCAAGATTTATCAATACACCATGTCCTAATCCGATAACGACAATAACAGACATCAATAAAATTGGGAGATATTTCGCTTCAATAATTCCTTGTTTTATTAATGCATCTCGATAAGCAGAAGCTTTCGTCAAATATTTCTTCGTCTCGTAATCCTCAAGTGTTAATCCTTTCACAACTTCGGCACCATGAAGTGTTTCGTTCAAAATACTATTCATCTTACCAAAATTCATACGCAAGTCTCGAGTTACAGGTTTTAGTCTCTTGAAATATCCTTGCACATAGATAACTAAGAAAATTAAGAAAGCTGATGGAACAATTGCTAATTGCGAGGGATAGAGAATAATTATAGTAACAATCGGGCTAATGAGGGACACAATTGCTTCTCCAATTAAACCTAGAGCGGGACTCACCATATAGTTAAGCATTCTAACATCGTCTGCTGTACGGGCCATAATTTCACCCACTTTCTGTTGGTCATGAAAATTCTGTGATTTTCCAAGTAAATTGAGATAAAACTCATGTCTACCATCCCTCTCCATTCTCTGTGCAATCAATTCTCTTGCAAAGTTACTTATCATTGCTATAAGAGGACGTCCAAGCCCCCAACCAAGAATTTTAATAATATGAGTGTAGAACCCTTGAAGTACCACAGGATTGGAAAAATTCCCCAGATTTTCCTGAATGTAATTTATTGCATCCCCTATTACAGTCGCAAATATTGAAAACGCTGCTGTGGAAATTACCATGAAGATAAACCAAACAAGAATTAACCATTTACCCGAACCATGGAACAAATGTACTAAGATCCAACGACTAGGACCTTTTTTCCTTGCATTTAAGAAAGGATCTGATTCCAATCCAAATTCCACACCTTCTAACATATAATCAGAAGGAACATCTGACATCTCGTCTTTTAGGGTCACTATACATACCTCAAATATTATTGGATATAGTGGATCGAATTAAGACGTTTCTATTTAACCAGATGGGTAGTGCGTGATTCTAAAGAGAAAAAAAAGTAAGTTGAAATGATTTTTTTATACTCGGATGTGGATGTTATATCTGTCAAATAACCAAGCAACAAGATACATTATTATCATCGGCAACATGAATATAACAACTGCCATTAAATCAACAAGTGGGTGTGTTAATGGAATTCCTCCAAATAAAGTCGCCATTTGAGTCCGAAAAGTCAGTGCATCACCCCATATCTCTGGATACGTCAAAGTAAATATTCCTTGGAACAGGAATAAGAACAAAGCATTTCTCCCTAAGTGAGTTAAGAACGGTACTTTAAACTTGAAGAAATTTTCTAGTGAGAAGAACACTACTACAAGTAAAGAGCAGAAGGCAATTGAGAGTAATCCTAGAGAAAGATTAATACCATGGTGTTCGGCAGTTTGAAAGAAGTCAATAACAAAATGCAATACACCAGAAATAAACAATAGAGGAATAACTCGTTTCTTCATACCAACTTTTTGGTCATTTGGATCCATATTCATCCAATCCCACACACATGATGCAACAATTGCAATAGCTATCATTCCCAAAACATCAAATGGAATATCCCATTGTGGCCAGAACGCTCTAATCGCGGTATTTATTGCACCTTCAAATTCCCACATGACTGCATGCCCTATGTAGATAACAATTGCAGCAATAAGACGGTAATCTGGTTTCTTGATTAACCACACAAAAATCGCTGCAAACAATGTTCCCCAAGCGAGATGTGCCATAGCTTCCACAAAGAAAGTTCCCCAGAAATATCCTGAGCCAATTACAGTAGGAAGTCGTGCCTGGACACACCATAAACCAATGGATACTAAAGCCCAAATCAAGCCTATAGCGGGGCGGTAAATAGTGTCTCTATATTTCTTCATGTTTCTGAAAACTGCAGCAACAACAGTAATTACAACCCAAATCCCCAATGCAATTATCTTGAATAGTGGAAAATCAAATTCTACAGAAATTACTTGGGAAATCCAGAAAAATGTAAATACTCGGAAAAGAACATTTAACCATGCATAGCCTAATCCCTTTTTCTCTACTTTACTTCTGAAACTTAGACCCATTGAAATTCCCAACATAAACATGAAGATTTGGGAACCCATGTCAATTATTGTAATCATTGCAGGTTGCTGGTTAAAAAATTGCCATCCATGGTTAAGCCAAGTAGGACCCAATGGTGGAGCTAAAGAAAAATCACTGGAGGAGAACTCCCATGTTAAACTAGCAATTATTAAAAATACAATTACCATGCCGCGGAACTGATCTAACCAGTCATAGCGAGGATGTGTCGACCTATATATCCCGCGTTTTGCTTCCATGCGTATTTCTTCTACATTTTCTTCATCAGACAATTTATATCACAGATTCATTTTTTATTGTGTCATATCGACATAATTTGATGGGTGAAATGACTATATAAAGAATCTTAAATCTCAGAAATTGACATATTGTGTCTTTTTACTTAAAAGGTTGTAGTTGACCTAAAACGAAATTATTTTGTGTAATTGAGTACATGTTCTGATAATGGATGCAGATCTCACTTGTGATGTTTGTATTATTGGTGGTAACCTGGCTGGATCATATTTAGCCTATCTTTTGGCAAGTGAAGGTGTTAAAGTTCTTATTGTTGAGCAAAATAAGCATCCAGGTCTTCCCATGCAGTGTGCAGGAATCGTTTCTCAACGATTCACTAATATTGTCGAGATCGATCCTTCCATCATTATAAATCGTGTGGATACTGCATGGCTAATATCGGAAAACGGTAAAAGAGTATCCGTTTCTATCCAAGATCATCCATATATTATTGACAGAGTGAAATTGGATCAATCATTCTTTCAAAAAGCTCTACAATCTGGTGCACAGTTTCTATTACAGGAAAAGTTTATTGATCTAGATAAGACACTTGATGCTGTTCACATTCATACCAATAAGAGGAAAATTACTGCAAAGATTCTTGTAGGTTGCGATGGACCTTTATCCAAAGTAGCGAAACTACACAATATTCACCACAAATGGATCCCTGCTAAACAAATTCGAGTACCTTATGATCACCCATATAATTCAGTAGAAATGTACTTCAAATCCTGTTGGAAAAACTTATTTGGGTGGGTGATTCCAGAGGGAAATGGAATATGTAGGATAGGATTGGGTTGTCATCATAACCTAAAACAAACTTTTGATGCCTTTTTAGATGAAATAGGAGTGAATCGTGAGGATATCATAGAATATCTAGGGGGTCAAATTGTTTTATCATATCCAAGACAAATAGCTTTCAATCGAGTGATTCTGTTAGGAGATGCTGCGGGGATGGTGAAAGCTACAACAGGAGGAGGGATAAACACCTTATTAAAGGCGTCTTCTCACGCAAAAAATGCAATTCTTAGATCTCTTAAGACAAATGATTTTTCTTCCAAGGTTTTTATTACTCATTACCAGAAAAGTAGGGGGATAAGGAAGTCAAAACGAAATATTATTCTTCACTATTTAGTGAGGATACTTTTACTATTTTTTACCCAAGTGGATTATGAGGAGAGTTTTAACATCTTAAATCAACCAATAACAAGAGAATTACTCCTAAGGCATGGAGATATGGATTTTCCGGCAAAGTTAATTTTGAAAATGGCATTGCGAACAGATCTCTGGGTATATATCATTAAATATATACTACGAATCATTAAAAAAATTCCAGATTTTCTGCGAGAATTGGTTAAAAATTGTAATTTATGAACTCTGACCTCTCAACTTCTACAATTTTCAAGGTGGATATCTTCTCTTTTTGTCGGCAAAACTTCGCAAGTATATTGGGAAGTCCGACAAAAAGCTCAAAAACACACCTCACGACAAAAACCGATCCAATGAGTAGAATGGACTTTGTCACCTTGTGCTGAGAGTTCTTAAAATTGTCGGATGCTGAATATGTGTTACGGAGATATTACATCGTTTCTAGGAAGTCATTTAGTCGAATTTAGTCGGATCTAGTCTTATTATTAATCCGTTATTCATTCGAAACTAAGTAACGCTAACTTATTCTTTACAACCGCATTTAAATATGAAATCATTGAATATACGAATATCAGTGCGATATTATACTGATAATGTTCCGATGTTTTCCGCGTGGTGTGGTAACTACTGGGAAACCTCTGATCCTCTTTAATCCTATCTTCAGGATTTGAAACTCAAAAAACAAACAAAAATCTGCTATTCATCATGCAGTGGGCTTCATAAACGAGGATCCAATCAGTAGAATTCGCCAAAACTTATGGTGTGTGGAAAAAATTAACCAAATGTTCAAGAAGTATCTAATCAAAAATAATTTCTGGCTTACTAAAAAAAAAGACAATGTTTCCTGGTTTGTTAAGCACATTCCAGCTTGCGGTGGAATCTATGCACGTTTGATGCAAAAGGGAGTAGAAATTCAACATAGCGGTGAACGCGTGGTGTTTACGAATTTTAATGATCTCGATGATTTTCTCGAGAAAATAACTTCTCCTCGCATGTCAGATGAAGCCAACGAATTTGTGAATATTTTGAACAGAAAAATATCATCTAATGTTTTACGAAAGCTAGATTTTTAGACTAGATGCACCCTTTTTAGATACCTACTATTTTTCTTTCGTTATCATGGTATGAGTAGGTTTCAGGTATTTTTATTTCTCGCACAGAAAGTAATGGGCTACTTTTTTGCACAAGGAGACTCTGCGGTTGGATTCTATTTATATGTTCAGAGCTTCCAATTGGCAACGGATTATAAGGTGAGGGTTTCTTTTCATATCTTGCAAGTGGTTGTGGTTTGTTGAAATATAATGCGACTACTTGTTTTTGCATATCATCTGCAATTTCCTGCAAAACGTCACGATCGTTGGGATCTAATCCCTCTTGCAGATATACTGGTTTTCCAACCCGAATATGTGCTTTACCTTTAAGTAAATCTCGATTTCCAAGGAGGGCTGTGGGGATGTAAGGCACTTTGTTGAAAAGAACCATTCTGGCTGCACCAGTTTTGAAGGGTCGAATCGGACCGTTCTTCGTTCTACCTCCCTCAGGAAACATTCCCACACAAAGACCACGTTTTAAACAATATTCTATCTCTTTAATTGTGCGTGTAGTTAGAGTTCGTTCCGGTGAGAGAGGGATGGTACCGAAAGGAAAAACAATGCTTTTAACAAAAGGAGTTCTAAAATTCTCAATTTTACTAACCCATCGAATTTCTCGATACACATGAGGACCAGTGAAGGCCATACTCACAAAAAACGGATCTAAAAGATATTTATGATTAGAAACTACCACAAGTCCTCCTTGTTCTCGTGGGGGAACTAATTCATTAAATTCCCATGTAGTTTTATTTGTGATCCACGTTATTTTCGGAAAAAAACGAGCACCTATATGGAAATAAACCTGATTTATCAGTCGTTGCCATTCTCCTTTTCGCATGTGCATTTTGTAGCGATTATAACAAAATCGATCAAACATGTTGTATTTTAACCAAGCTTTCAAGATAGTTTTCAAGGCAGAAGGCATTGTGATCAGTTTGTCAACGGGTTGTCAATGGTTAAAAAACAACTACAATTACAAAATCTATAAAATTTTACCTTAACTTCCGATTGTGTTGGGTATTATTTCCCTAATCTCGACAAAAATTTGGTTACAATTAGTTATCCGAAGCAATTTTTTCATCAAGGTTTTTTATGAGATGTATGTAGATACCAATAGCTGTTCTAAGAGTTTTCGGTTTTAGATGGTCTGGGTCATCCGTAACTTCATGCCAATTAGGAGGTTTCTTGATTTTTCCTTCATATCCAAACAAAGTTGAAGAAGAATATCCAGCTAGCGCAAATCTGCCTCCATCTGAAGCACCCATCTTTAGATCGGGCACAATGCGACACTGGATAACATTTTCATTACCCACTTCGCGAACCAGTGATTCAAAAGCAGTATTAATATATTCACACACTGCATAATCGTGAGTAACTAAGTGCATGAGTTCTTTCGTCAAAATCCCTAAATTACTCCCTGCTCCTAATGATTCGGGAATAATTGCAATCGAGTTTTTGTCTAACAATCCCATTTCTGAATATTTCTTGATAAAGGCATGTGATCCACGTTCTCCACATTCTTCCGAGCCAAATGAACCGATCCACAACTCTACGTTCTTCAAACGGTTTTTATCTTGAGAGAAGTGTTTTCCGACTGCTAGAGCTAAACCGACACCTGAAAGATTATCATTTGCACCTGGAACTGGAGTACCACCTATAAAACCATGAAGTGCAATGACAAAGACAGGAAAACCGACTAATGAAAGACCAATGAATATGAAATCAATCCATGTTAAACCAAAAATCGTCCCAAAAATAATGTATTTCATTAGACCGATTTGTGTAAAAATAGTTTTCAATATTGACAACACGATAACAGAAAGACTATAGATAATTGCACCAGCAAAGAAAAATGCACTTTTATCCCCAAAACGGGTAATTTTCATTTGGAAAGCGCTGTCTTGATGACCAGCTATGATTATTTTCAATTTACCTGGGATAATTTCCCCTTCTGAATTCCGAGGAAGAATTCTACCAGTTGCATTATGACTTATACCTTTTTTTGAAAGAAATGCAAACCAATATTTCATTTTCACTAAAGAGACATAGAATATGAACAAGCCAATAATTGGTAGTATAGCTGATATTAAACCCCAGAATCCTCTAAAAAAGAACGTAAATGCACTAATTATAACAGAAATGCCAAATATTAAGATGAAATCTCTTGGATAAAACGTCGGATACACCTTATATGTATCATAATAAGTGAAATCAGAAAATTTCTTCAATTCATCTTCTAACTCATCCAGCGATTCACGTTCCTCTTTTGTTCCCGAAATTCGTGGACCGTACATATCACATACATACTTTATGTATTGCAGTGCATCATCGGTTAATTCATCATATTCTTCAATTTTCATGTTACACTTTTCTCCATGGTACTATTGAAAGGACATTCTAACAAATTTCCCCATTTTCAGGAAAGAAGAGATTTTCATCATTTTTTGAGTGGTCGAATTCCATAGGGGGTTGATTGGAGTTTTATCCCAATAAGAGAAGCCTTCTAATATAGTAATATGGGGACTCCAACTCTCAAATTGTTTCTTAAAATTTCTATGTATTGCGAATTTCCATAGCATTTCCGTTCTTCCTGCTTTAATTGTTCTTCTATTTGTAAATTTTACACCGAATTTGGATGACCCATCAAACATTAACTCGCCATCTGTAAATTTATTAGCCATTTCGGAAACTATTGTCTCAAGAGATTTTTCATGAAAATACATGAAAAGTCCCCCCGCAATAAAAAAGATCCCTTTATTTTCATCAAAAGGAATCTTTTCCATCCAAGTTATATCTGAAATATCAACTGCGAGATTTTTATGACGCTCATTTCCGGGTAGATATTTCTCCCGTAATTCTATTACATTGGGAAGATCAACCTCAATCCATTGTAGCGTTCCATTATCATTTCGATAAAATCCCGTTTCCATCCCAGCACCTAAATTGACGATAGTTGCTTTAGGATGATCTTTCAGATAGTTATTCAGAGCATCATCAAAATTTTTGGCTCGTGTACAAAATACTAACCCATAATATTCTGAACGATCCCGATGAAATTGTTCTATTTTACTGACATCAAAATCAAAATCTGCGACCATCTGATGATAGATTTCAACAGATTTTGGATCATTCAGGACTTCAGGATACTTTTCACTGCAATTAGCTCGACCCCATAAGGGCATGACCATTGTGGCTTGAACAGAATTATC
>JAEOTN010000067.1 GCA_016839865.1 Promethearchaeota archaeon
AATCCAACGCTCTTCGAGTGTTTTTTCCATTCTTTGAATCTTTATCTTGGATGCAAAAAGCATTTGTTAGTAATGTGTGCGCATCCGTATTTAGTCCTCGAATCAACATGTAAATAATTCTTGGGCTTGGGAGTTTGCGATTAATTCCTCCTATATCTGGAGATAACAGAACGAGTTTATCAACATATTCTGGATAGTTTATAGCAAATCTCTGAACAATTGAACCTCCCAAACTATGTCCTACCAGATGAGATTTCTTAATTCTTAGGCTATCAAGGAGGTACTTGATATCTTTGGCATAAGTCTTCATTGAATAAGGTCTACGGGAACTCTCTGATCTACCACAACCGCGGTTATCAACTAGGATTACTCGAAATTTTTTTGATAATTCATTAATTAGAATAGGTTGCCATTGAAGCATATTGGATCCCAGACCAGTTATTAACACAAGTGGAGCACTCTTTTTCTTTCCATAATCTTCAAAATAGATTTGTATTCCAAGATAACTGTCAAAATTAGGAATATGTAACCACCCTCAATATGCTTATACTTTGATAAATGATGTATTCTTCAGATATATTAATTATTCGACTCTCTTTTGAGGAAAATCTAATGACCGGGAATATGTGGCAAGTTCGTGAGGATGTAATATCAGAAATTGAGGAAAATCCTAATTTTAAACCAAATTCGCATAAATTTATCAAACAAAACCAAAATGATACAAAAATATTAGTTGATCAAGCGATTGCACTGTATACTGAAGGAAATTTTGGAGAATGTGCAAAGATTTTCCGTCAATTAGCACGAACTACTAAAGAACTAGAGTTTCAATGTAAGACAAAAGGAAAATATGATACACGAAACACTTTGAACGATCTAACAGGTAAGGAATGGTTACGTCACACAAAATCTTGGCTTGTAGTAGATGGAAAACCCTCAGATATCGTTTATGACATAAAAAATCATCCCGCATCATTTCCCCCCACTCTTGTAAATCATTTTATCGAGTATTTCACAAAAAAAGGAGATTGGGTCTTTGATCCGTTCATGGGTATTGGTAGTGTGTTAAAATCTGCAAATGATTTAGAACGAAATTGTTGGGGTATTGAGTTGAATGAACAATACCAGATATTTGCTTTAGATCGGATAATAGAAAATGAAAATTCCTTTACGTCGCAGGTTATTCATGGAGATGCGAGAAATACATCAGCTATTTGGAAAAAAGGGAAGTTTGGAAAAGCATCGCTAGTCATCACTTCTCCTCCCTATTGGGATATGTTGGGAAAATCTCGAGGAGGGGTAAAATCAGCATTAAAGCAGAGAGTTGAGGATGGATTAGATGAAAAATATAGCGAAGATCCCAATGATCTTGGAAACATACCTAATATCGATCATTATTTAGATGAGTTATATTCCATTTTTGCTAATATGAAGAGTATACTCTCGTCAAATGCGTACATTGTTGTAGTGCTTCAAAATATTCGTAAGAAGAATGGAGAAATGGAACCTGTTGCTTGGAAATTTGCAGAAAAAATGACGAAATCGTATTCTATAAGGCAAGAATTTATTTGGTGTCAAGATCAGAAGTTTATGGGTATATGGGGGTATCCCAAGACTTATGTTTCTAACGTTCATCATCATTATTGCTTGATATTTCAGAATAGTTGATTCACTTCATATATTGTTTATACACTTCATCTGAATACACTTTCTTTTCTTCCTTTTTGTACTGCAAATTAAACACAACTTCATCACCTTTATCTTTATATTCGCATAGGAAATGCATGTGTTTTAGTGATTCGATGAAAATAGTTATAGTTTGCTTGTTTTCAAGTAAGGATATATTTACATGAATAGAGTTTGGATCAACAATGGTAATACTAGTTGCTTTCTGACCTAACCCAATAATTGAATTGGTGATATCTTTCAAGGCCGTTGATTGTAATTGCATTGTAGATGTTTGAGTAACTAATGCAAACGCTTGTATTTCCTCTCCACTGATTGGGAATTTCGCTCCGATTAATGCCTTTTGATTTTGAATTGACCTATAGATAAGATTAAATGGAGAATCATGGAGTTTAATGAACTTCATTCCTTGAATGGATAGGGTAGAAGGAATTTCATTATTCAACCATTTATTCACCAAGTCAGTAATCACATATTCATCCTTCCATGCAGATGAATAGATAATCTCCTTTGATTTTGAGACAAAAACATCAAAAATACTTTCAGATGTTAAAAAGAGGTTCATAATAAAATTCACGAAGGTTACAGTAGAGTCTCTAAGCTCTAATTTCTCTGTGTTTGACATTTTCTATTAATTATTTTTTTGTATAGTGTAAATTTACAATGCCTGAGTTAAAACTCTCGGTTTTTACGAAATTCAATTGCATATCATGATCTGATTTTTTAAATAGAGGAATTCCACTCCCAATTGTCACGGGGATAATACTTATGATATATTCATCAATTAAGTTCGAATCTTGAAATGACTTAATGATATTTGCTCCTCCTAAAAGCCAGATGTCCCCTTTTATGTTCAAATTCTTGATAAAATCCTTTGGATCTTCATCTATAAATATTACTTTTTCATGGTGCAGCTTATTATTCCGAGAAAACACGTAAAGCTCCTTTCCCTTGTAATATTCAAAGAACCCTGGAAATGTATGATATTCTTGGAATGTTTTGTTTCCCATTACTATAACACTGATTGATTTGAGAAACTCACCAAACCAATCTCCAGTTCCCCCAGACTCATTAAAAGGATCTAAAAAATCGACTGATCCGTTTTTTCGAGCAATATATCCGTCAAGAGTGCATGCTATTGAGAGTATTACTTTTACCATAGTAAGGTATATGTTTCGTACCTAGTTTATGTTTTTGTGGTGGA
>JAEOTN010000415.1 GCA_016839865.1 Promethearchaeota archaeon
GAAATCCCAAAAGTGTTCGAACGCGAAATCGATGTGTATGACGATAAAAATCGATTAAAGATTACAATCACAGGGGAAATTTATGTGATTTTAGAACCCGCACTCAATCTCGATGTTGGTAGGAAATTGAATGATTTGGGAGTTATTGTAGATTGCCCAATTACCCTCCGAAGGTTTGTCGACGTAGGTCAGAAACTTAATCCATTTAAGAAAATGCATTTCTTAAAGGCTAGAAAACTCGGAGAACCTTATGTAGCACACCGAATAGGTGGAGAGACACAAGAGAATCTCGGTGACATAATTTATTACAAAAATCATGGTTTTGATGGTATGGTACATTTGTATCCATTTACATGTATGCCCGAAATCATAACACGTGCGATTGCACCTGAAATCAGCACGAAATATGACATGCCATTCCTATCTCTCGTAGTAGATGAGCATACAGGTGAAGCTGGTTTCCAAACTAGATTGGAAGCGTTCGTTGACTTATTACAACGGAAAAAAGATGATCAAATCAAAGCGGATGTATTAATGAAAGAGGTAATAGCGAAATGAGTGACAAAAAATACTATATCGGTGTAGACGTAGGCTCTATCAGTACCAATGTCGCCGTAATAGATGAAGAACGTAACATTATTGAATCAGTATATATACGAACGGAAGGAAAACCAATTCAATCCGTCCAACGAGGAATCCAGATGATGAAAGAAAAACTTAGTGATCGATTCCCTGACGGATTGGAAATAACGGGGGCAGGAGCGACGGGTTCGGCACGACAATTGACTGGAGTAATAATAGGAGCAGATATTGTTCGGAACGAGATTACTGCTCATTCTTTAGCTTCCTTGCATGTGAGAAAAGATGTACAGACAGTGATCGAGATTGGTGGGCAGGATTCTAAGATTATAATAATAAAAAATGGTGTCGCAGTCGACTTCGCGATGAATACAGTATGCGCAGCTGGTACAGGTTCCTTTTTGGACCAGCAAGCTCGCCGGTTGAAGATTCCCATTGAAGAATTTGGAGATCTGGCAATGCAGTCGATAGAACCCGTTTCAATCGCTGGACGGTGCACTGTATTTGCAGAGAGTGATATGATTCACAAAACTCAGTTAGGACATACAATTCCTGATATCGTTCGTGGGCTATGCGAGGCCCTTGTGCGTAACTACTTGAACAATGTAGGAAAGGGAAAAGTGATCATGGAGCCTATAATGTTTCAGGGCGGAGTTGCCGCAAACAAGGGGATTCGTGAAGCATTCAAGCGTTCTCTGAAAAAGGATATCTATGTTCCTGAACATTATGATGTGATGGGAGCAATCGGATCGGCAATACTCGCACAGGAATTTACAGATGCGCATCCAAAACCATCGAGTTTCTATGGATGGGATATACCCGATATGACATTCCAATCTAAAGGATTTGAATGTAAGGATTGTCCGAACCAATGTGAAGTTGTAGAAATACGACAGAATGATAAATTAATTGCTCGATGGGGTAGTCGTTGCGGTAAATGGGAAGATTTATCGGTCGAACGTGAGCATGCAGAGGCTCACATCTAATTTTTTTTATTTTCATTAAGATATTGAGCAGCTGGATTTTTTGATTTGAAATCTAATTACTGTAAGATTGCTCTTAATTTCATTCCACCATCATGGAGATAATACATTCTGCTAAAAACTTCTCCATGTACCTCTTGTTTTCCTCAAAAGCTTGGTAAATAGATCCCATTATTTGGGGATACACAATTTGTGGTTGATTATTTGCTATGAAGCGGTTCATGATAAACATTCCATTTTGGAATAATATATGGAATGATTCTGTATTTATAAATCCTTCCATTTGATTGTATAAAATGGAATGTTTAAATTGAGATATTTTTGTAGATGAGCGACTTCTTTCAAATTATATTAACCCAATACTATCTAATCGAATGCTTCCAACTATGACCGGAATATTTTGTGTTGTTCTCTTTTCCAGTTTTACAACCTAATATATCCTGATTTTACATTATCTTGAACTTTCATAACGTATGGATTTATATTTCTGTACTTTAGAGATAAAGTATGCAATGTTCCGAAATGACGATTATTTGGAACAATCCACCCCATCTTGATCGAAAATGAGTGAAAATCAAGTCCGTCTTGACAAGCAGAAACTCCTTGCAAACGATATAAACTTCCGTATTACCTCCTTACTTATTGTTTATAATGAACTTAGCTTAAGCGAGTTAACGAGACGAGTTCGCGGCTCAAAATCCACTGCTCATCGACACTTATCAGTTCTCATCGATAATGGATTAGTAGAAGTATCCCAAGAAATACAAGTGAGAAGTGATCGGAAAGCAAAATATTACCAATTAACGGAACGTGCATATGAAAGTTTAGGTTTACTGGATACTTCCACAGCAGAAGAACGACTCCAGGCTACGATAAATTATTATCTCTATTACAATAATTTCATAGATGAATTTTTAGATTTTCTGTGTGAAGGAGAACCAGAGGAACAGATCCAACGATACAAAAATATATCAAATGAGTACAACTTTGACTATTGGAGCACATTCTTGACCGAGAGCGAATTAAAAAAGTTAAAAGATGAAATAGATCAGGTATTCGAACGTTTTATCGAAAGACAACGAATAGGAACACAAGAGAAACTGCGACCTTACTTTTTTATGATAAATTTCATCCCCTTTAAAGAAATGTTGGATTTTAAGAATCCTAAACCTAAAAAATAGAAGAAAAATCAGTTTTCTTCCCTTAACTCTATCATATCTTTGATAAGCGTGAATGCAATCATTTGAAATGCTTCATCTACAATTTCACTACTCAACGCGGAAGTTTCAATATAAGGAATTCCAAGATTTCTAGCGAGATCCTCACCTTGTCCAGTTGTTATTTTTCTTTCGGATTCTAAATCAATTTTATTTCCAACAAGGATTAGTTTTATGGGACTGCGTGCATTTGACTTAAAGTCATTGTACCATTTCTGGATTTTTTTAAATGTTTCAGGTCGAGTGACATCAAACACTATAAATCCGGCTTTGGCATCTTTTATATACATAGTGCGTACTTGTGCAAACTGTTCTTGCCCCCCTAAATCCCAAATTATCAAATTCACAGATAGATCTAAATTTTGCAGCTCGCAGCGTTTTTTAAGAATAGCTGTTCCTATCGTTGCTTTATAGTCATGTCCGAACTTACCTGTTATATAAGTTTGAACTAAGGATGTTTTACCAACGGCAGATTCCCCCCCAATTATCATTTTGAAAGAATAAGAATCCTTTTTCTCATTTGTGGGTTTACTAAACACGAAAAATCCTTTAGGACCTTTTGATTTTACGGATTGTTTTAATAAAATCCTCCCAAAATCCGGCAAAATGGGAGACACGGGTCGTTTATCAAAAATTCGGGCAATCTTATCAGCAACAAGATAAGCATATGGAAAAATAGCATCCAGCGAAACCATAGATTGGATGCAAGTGATCACGATTGCGTGTTTGCCTGCTTTTACAAATATTATACGTTGGTTACCCGTGTATAGGGAGCCAGCATTATATTTATCAGGAATCATCTCAATTGCAGATTTTATTAAGTCGTTGAATTCTTCATCCGATTTTTTACAATTATTATCCATCTTACTAAATAATGACTCTCCATCAAATCTCACGACCGCTACGAAATCAATCCCATTTAGATTTAGATA
>JAEOTN010000068.1 GCA_016839865.1 Promethearchaeota archaeon
ACTTTTGAAAAAATTGATCAAAAAATAAATGAGGGTAAATACACTCCTTTTATTTTGGTTCAACCTGATGGAAGCATGGGACTTAAAGCAAAATTTGATCTAAAGCGGGATAACGGGAGTCATGTACCAAAGGGAAGTTTTTATGTAAATTCTCCCTCTACTGGTAATTTTGAAGATAGTATTTTCATTGATCTTATCCAGTATGTCGATAAACATTTCAGAACCATCCCTAAAAAAACACAACGAGCGGTAATGGGTGCATCCATGGGAGGATATGGCACATTTATTGCTGCTTTAAACCACTCAGATTTATTCAATTCTGCAGTTTCACTTAGTCCGGTCATAAAACCGTATGATCTGCTCAATCACCGTATGAAAATACCACTTTATACAAAAATATATGGGAGAAAGAAAGCAGAAATCCTTGGAGATAAAGAGGTCGTAGATATACTCGATACTATAGATCTGATTTTTTCTCCAGATGCAAGGTTAGTACCTGAAAATATTGATCCTACTCATAGAAATTTCAACTTGTCGAATCAAAAGGCTTTAGAAAACTGGATTCAATCTGATCTTTTAGAACATGTAAATCAAAAAGGTGAAAATCTTACCCAATTAGAACTGTTAGTTAATTGTGAAGAAAAAGACGAATTTGGCTTAGCTTCTCAAGTAAAGAAATTGCATGAAAAATTGAACGAAATGAAAATACCTCACACGTCTGAAATTTATAGTGATGAATTTGCTGCAAGAGTATCACCCCATCAGATAGGAATTATCTTCAGAATTATGGAAGGCTTAGAATTTACTTTAGATGCATTTAACAAATAACTCAAGATATTTTGAGATTTATCGATTAAGTGCTTCTATCATTTTTTCTTTGGTGTAATACACTGTATAAAGCCCTTTTTTGCGCCCAACTATCAAACCTGCTTTTTCTAATATCTTTAAATGATGGGATATCGTCGCTTCTTTTATGTTGAATAATTTGGACATCACACAGGTGCATAATTCTTTTTGCTCTAAGTATTTGTAGATAGAAAATCTGGTTTTGTTTCCCAAAGCATTGTGTTTCCGCAAATCTTCAATAAATTCACTACTATACTGTAATTCTGAGAGTTCTGATTTAAGAAGTAAAATATAATCCTCAGCTGCACTATCCTCATTTTGATTTTTCAGCCAATTATCAACCTTTTGCAGGGACATTATTCCTAGTTATGAATCGTTTGATTTAATATTTTTCAAATCAATTCGAAAAAAATTTAAATAGTTTGAAGGGGATCAAAACAAGTATATACTATTACCGTGTGAAAATCAATGCAAGAATTAAATGTAATTGTAGGTGGTGGAGCTGACCACTACTGTAAGAATTGTAAAGCAACCGCTGATAATTTCGAGAAGGTTGTTGCAGAGAAATTTCCGGAATTAAAAATTAATTTTACACATAGAAATATCACAACTCCTGAATTCAGAAAGCAATTTGGAGCATTAATGCCACCTTGTTTGATCATTAATGATACCATTGTGCATGATGGAAGCATTCCAACGGAATCTATGATTGAAAAAGCAATAAAACACTTCATCTAGATAGAGGGGATTCAATAAAAAATGTCAGATGATATCATTGTAGAAGAGCAAATCAAATTGACAATTAAAGAGAAATTTTCGCAATTTTTTAACCAAGAGAGAAAGAAGAAAATCTATACCATTTTATATTTCGTGATTCTCGGTTTATTGGTTACCTACTTTATTT
Organism: Promethearchaeota archaeon; assembly: GCA_016839865.1. The sequence continues at coordinate 1,751 of JAEOTN010000068.1, forward strand.
TTACTAAGATAAAACTAGCCCTAACAACACCATCAGATGAACCAATTGATTACACGGTGTATAAATGGTACATCATACCCTATGTCTACATAATCGATTACTTAAAGCATGCTTGGAATTCATTACTACTTGCATTCATGCTTTCGGGTGTTATTTATGAGTTTATTCCGAACGATATAATCAAGAAGTGGTTAGGAGGAGGAAAATTCTATCATTACTTACTAGCAGCATTATTAGCACCAATTTTTGTGACTTGCAGTTGTTCAGTTATACCAGTGTATGTGGGAATTTTGGCTTCAGGAGCGAGTTTGGGAGTTGCAATGACCTTCTTTCTTATGGCACCTGCAGCAAATTTCATCACTATCATGATGACAGGAGAAAATATTGGATGGACACTTGGTTTATGGCGATTAGGCTTCTCGTTTGTAGCAGCGGTAATTGCAGGAATCATTTTTGATCGAATGCGCGTCTCCAAAGAATTACGGAATCAATTTGACGCGAATACCGAATCCGATGGAACTCCAAAGGCGAAACGCTTAGTTTTAGAAAAATCATTACATGATCGAGTCGAGACTGCATATAAATTCAGTTTTGATATATTTAAAAATATCATCCCACGATTATTAATTGGATTAGCAGTAGTCAGCTTTCTCATAGCTTACATTCCAGATGAATGGGTCACTACTTATTTCACTGGATTTTGGGGTATCGTGATAGCAGCACTCTTGGGAGGACCACTTTATACACCCACTCTTGTCGAAATTGCCATGACTAATTCTTTAATGTCCAAAGGAATGGGAGAAGCAACAGCCCTCTCATTTATGATGGGACAACCTTATGATTTCGTATCAATGGTACCAAATTCTAAGTATTTCAAGTGGAGAGGTGTGCTTATGTATTCGTTGGTATTCTTCGTAATCAGCATCCTGTCTGCAGTGCTGTATGCTTTGATTTATGGTATAGCTTTATAATTTCATAGGTGGGGAAAAACGGTAGAAGAAAATAAAATGCTCGAAATTTTTGTTTTTGTACCACTTTCAGCTTGTGGATGTAATTTTTCTAAATTCATGGATAGGATTTTTGCCGAATTTATCCCCTACAATGATTTACTCGATGTTCAGGTTAAAGACATTCAAGGGATAGAAGCGAATTCCTATCTTCTTTTTAATAATTCAGTGGTGATTCCTAATCCCCCAAACCGGGATAAAGCGTTGATTTTTTCATCATATTTAGAACTCCGGAAATATTTGAAGGAAATTTTTCAAAATGAAGAGTAACTGAGTAAAAATACCCGCCTAAGTGTTCAAAAAATGGCATTTATTTTTGTTTGTTTTTATTGAGGTAGAATTTGAAGCACGATAAACTTTTTTTTTGGTCTTCACGTTAAATTAATAGTAATTCTGTTTAACATTCTAAAAAGGTGTATAGAATTCCAACACATAAATGGTTTATTCAAGGTAATGACGGAATCAATCATCAACTCGAACTAAGTTTTGATTCACCTTTCAAGAATGTTGCGTTAAAATTAGATGAAGAATTGATCTTTGATATAAAATTAAGAGAATACGAAACGGTCTATCCTCTTCGCCTCTCTTCTGCTTCTTATATGTTAGTCCTACGAAAAAAGCCTGTGGGGGCATTTGAATGCGAATTACGGGACGAAAATGATCAAAACATTCCTTGTATCAGTGATCGTCCTGAAGGATTTGGAAAACCAAAGAAAAGAACGTTAATATCTTTCTTGTTTGAACTACTTAGTATTTTGATAGTTGCTGGTACTTTAGGTAGTGTATTATTCCTGATCTTTCGAGCCTTTAGATTGATGGCACAAATTGAGTAACCTCTCAACATATGAGGACTGATGAGTAAAATTATATAGTAAAAAATAATACAATTAGTGTATGAAATATAAAAAGTGTCACTTAATTCTCATTTTCGGTATTTTTTTGCTTATTGCTAATCCATCCATTTTTACTGAATCAAGTAATCAAAGTTCTCCAAAAACTGCAAGAATTATCTATGATCCCCCGATTCATATTGATTCTGACTCAGATTTTGTATCTATGGGACTTGATGGTAGCGGAAATTCAATATCTCCTTACATCATATCAGATTATGTAATTGATGTTTCAGGATTTCTCAACAATGGTATACTAATTGAAGATACGACAAAATATTTCATTATTCAAAATTGTACAATCTACACGGACTATATAGGTATTCGAATTGATAATGTGGGATCTGGTACTGCGCTAATAAGGAATAATACATGTATTTCAAAATCTTATGATGGAGGCGGACTTGCTGCATCAGGTAATAATGTGCAATTTGTGAATAATACGTGTATCAATTTTGCTCAAGGAATACATACAAATCAAGCCATCAACATGAAAATCATTAACAATACAATTCGAAATTCTACTTATCAAGGAATCAACATTAGATATACAAGTAATTCTATTATTCGAGGAAATTTAATTATGGATAGCACACAATATGCTATTGTTATAGTTATTTCTTCTTCCAATAATAACCATATTTATTCAAATACAATAATTGGTGAATTATACTTAGAAAATGCAAACATTGATGGATCTAATGCTGATATACCGACTAGCCAAGCATATGATGGGGGTTCATCAAACTTTTGGTTTAACGAAACTAGTCAAATAGGAAATTATTGGTCAGATTGCAGAGGTTCAAGATATAAAATTGATGGTTCTGCTGACTCTATCGATAAATTTCCTTTAAACTGTGGACCAATTATTCCTGGATATATAGGAATCGGAGTTATTAGTTTAGTAATAGTTTTTCTAAGTGTAATAGGCTACTTTATCACTAATAGAAAAGCGCAAATTCGATCTTAAAGAGAAGAATTTATTTCAATTCAACCACTTGGAAGCATAGTGAAATCAACTTGAAAAAAACCTCATTCATCCTACTTATTCTATGTATTCTCATTTGTTCTGCAAGTGTTTTTTCATTATCTAGAGCTCAGGGTTTTGATGGGATCACCCATCCGGATAATCTCACTGCTGAACAGGATGAAAATGTAAGTATCACTTGGGAGGTTACAATTAGTTCCGTTGGAGGTAATCAAACTTTTAATGTGTTTAAAGATGGAGTAAAAATCGGTTCAGATCTCCCATGGTCTCTAATTGGTAATAAAGGAACTATAACAATTAATCCGCCAACAAATATCGTAGGAACTTTTAACATCAGTATTACAGTGTACGATGGTTTAGGTAACAGTATATCAGATGACGTGGAATTGACAGTAACAACCCCTGGCGGGTATTCAAATATCTGGGTTTATGTTATCGCAGGCGGAATTCTCGGAGCAATCTTTTTAATCATGTTTTTTAATAGGAGAAAAATCGCCAAGATGATAGAACGAAATAAAAATCTTAACGATAATCCCTTTTAGTCTTTTTTCTTCCATTTTCTTCTATAATGTTCGGTCGGAGTAGAACCAGAATTATTTATACACAAATTTATGAAAGAGATGTATGAAATTCAGAGATCTTCAGTTATTAAAAATTTGTATGATTTCATGTTTTCTTATTGTACCTTTAGGAATAATCCCGATTTCATTTGTATCAGCAAATAAACAACCACAGATGGCTCTTTCCGCACCAATTATCGCAGATCATACCATAGTAAACGAAGTAAGGTTGGATACTATTAATAACTCCCTTGTGCAACAAGCTAAAGACACTCTTCATGTTGCATACTTCCACACTTCCCATGGGAGTCAATTAACTGCAAATCGTTTAGATATGATTACATTCATGGAAAATACACTTGGGAAAGGGCAGTTATACAACTGGACAGAGGGAGGAGATGGTGATAGTCTGGATTTAGATGATTATTGTATATCGGGAGATTTGGGAAATCCAGATTTTACAACTTGGGAAACACTAGCACGTCCATACCTAAACGCAAATCCTGATGTCAATGTATTTATGGGATCATGGTGTGGTCAAGTCTCAGGAGCAACAGAAGAAAATATCAACACATATCTTTCCTTGATGACCGGATTAGAAAATGATTATCCTAATGTTACATTCGTTTATATGACGGGTCATGTTGATGGAAGTGGTCTCAGTGGAAACCTTCATATTCGTAATGAACAAATCAGAGCCTATTGTAACTCCAGTAACAAAGTATTGTTTGATTTTGCCGACATTGAAAGTTATGATCCTGATGGTAATTATTTTGGGGATAAAAATGTTCAAGATAGTTGTGCTTACACAGGAGGTAATTGGGCTGAGGAATGGGTTGCAACCCACACAGAAAATGTGGATTGGTTTTCGTGTTCTGCGGCTCACACACATGCACTAAATGCGAATATGAAAACATATGCCATGTGGTGGATGTTCGCAATGATCGCAAATGGAGAAATAGTCGATCCTGGACCTGGACCAGGACCCAACCCACCAACTCCAAGAGAAATTATGATCTATGTAGGTATCGGAGCAGGAGCTGTAGTAATCATTGGTTCATTTATTGCGCTTGCTGTTCATAAAAAAAGAAAATAAAACTAAATTTCATTCATTTTTTTGTTATTTATTCACTAAATCAATTATTTTTTGGTTTATTAGCCCATCTTCACCCGTAACAGGAACGGGGGTATTATTCTTAATACATTGTGCAAAATCATCTAATTGTAACGTGTAATGATCTTCTACTTCCATAGTATAAATTTGAGATTTATCCCCAATTTCTCGGAAAATTTCTGCCTTGGTATGTAATTTATGAAAATCAAAACACCGCACCATACCATTTGTTCCATAAATTTGAATAGATGAGTGTCGTGGTCCATAATATGAACCAGTAGCTCTTCCAACAAAGCCATTTTTAAAATTTAAATTAAATGTAGAAAATTCATCTACAAAATTTTCAGGTAATGGATCCGGCCAATGAAGATGAGTTACAGACGAAATAGAATCTGGATTAAGGTATCGCAAAATATCAATCGTATGTACAGCGAGATCAAATGCTGCACCTCCTCCCGACATTTCTTTATTATATTTCCATTTACGAGCAGACTTTCTTCCTTGGGACATAAAATCACATGTTCCCATTACAAGATTACCTAGCTTCCCATCATCGATTAGTTTCTTTATGTAACGTATAACTGAGGAATATCGAAAACATTGAGCAATCATCAACTTCCCCTTAGATTCTTTGGAAGCATCAATTATCTCCTTACATTGGGAAGAATTCAAAGCCATAGGTTTTTCTAAAATAACATGTTTCCCCGCGTTTAATGAAGCAATTGTATCTTTGTGATGAAATTTATTGGGTGATGCGACGTATATAGCTTCTATCTCATCATTATGTAGCATTTGAGGAATGTCACCACTTCCATACGCTAGAGGAATATCATATTTTCGAGCTTTTTCAATTGCAGCCTCAAAATCTCTTTTGGTAATCGCAATGCATTCAGCATTTTTCGCATTTTTAAATGCGGGAATCAGAACTCGTTCACCAAAAATCCCACATCCAATTAATCCAAATTTTATTTTGTCTGACACAAAAATTCAATCGGAATTATGTTTTTAATGGGTTTTGTTCACTTTTTTTATAATAGGGGGAAAAAAATGGGGGATTAATGTCGGAATACGCGTTTTCCACAGAAAACCAAAGAAATTCCTAATTCATTTGCTTTTTGTATTACCATCTCATCACGCATAGATCCTCCAGGATTAAGGATTGCTTTTGCTCCAGCTTCTGCTGCTACTTCTAATCCATCAGGGAAAGGGAAGAATGAATCTGTTCCCATCACACTGTTTGTCAGATCATGTCCAAACTCTCTTGCTTTTTGAACTGCTAGTTTGACTACGTGAACTCGGGATTGTTGACCGGCTCCAATTCCCATAGAGTATACACCAGTTTCATATTCTTTAGCAAATGCAGCTGAATTGCTTTTTGCCCACTTACATACTTTATATGCAAAAATCAATGCTTCTTTCTCACTTTCAGTAACGGGTCTATTAGATTTGAGATCCCATGCTTTTATTATCGCTCCAGAATCATAATCTTGAACTAACACTCCACCTAAAGTGCTACGTAATTCCGGTCTCGTATAAAATTCTGATTTCCGTTCTAAAAATCCTGGAAATTCCAAAATTCGCAAATTAGCCTTGGTTTTCAGTATATCTAATGCACCTCCCTCGTACTCAGGAGCAATGATGACCTCAACAAAAATTTTTTTCTCATTGATGATGTAATCCGCAACTTCTTTCGTGAGTTTTTTGTTAAAGCCCCACACCCCACCAAAAGCAGATAATGGATCACAACTGAACGCTCGTTTACATGACTCCAACTGAGTTTCATGATCTATAGCTACTCCATTTGGAGTTGTATGCTTCAATATTGCTGTCACATAGTGATTAGGACCGAAATCTAGAAGCATTTGAACACAAGAATCCACATCTAGAAAATTATTGAATGATATTGCCTTCCCATGCAGTTGTTTAAAATCAGAAAGACCGACTGTAGCTTGTGTATCTTTGTAGTATGCTGCTTTTTGTTCCCAATTCTCCCCATATCGACAATCTTGAACTTTTTTATATTGTCTTGTAAATGAATCTGGTAAATCTTTTGATTTGGATCTTCCAACTAAATAATTCGCTATAGCTCCATCATATTCAGACATTTTCTGAAACACTGTTAAAGCGAGTTTTTCTCTAGTGGCGAGAGTTGTTTCTCCTTTATTTTCCCTTAATTCATCAAGAATCATGTCAAATTGTGATGGGTCTGATACTACTGTTACAAATGGATAAGTTTTTGCCGCTGCTCTTATCATTGTTGGTCCTCCGATATCAATCATCTCAAGAGCAGTATCTAAAGTCACATCTGGTTTTGAAACTACATCAGTAAAGGGATATAAATTACAAACAACCATGTCAATTGGTAAAATATCATTCTCTTTTGCTTCTGCTATATCAGAATCATTATCTCTACGCATCAAAATCCCCCCTTCGATTCGAGGATGTAGGGTCTTTACCCTCCCACTAAACACTTCAGGAGATTGGGTATAATCCGATACTTGAGTTATTTTCACACCATTCTCTTTCAGTGTGTGAGCGGTACCTCCTGTGGACAGAATTTCAATGCCAAATTCAGTTTGTAGTGCTTTAGTAAACTCTACTACACCACTTTTATTAAAAACAGAAACTAATGCACGTTTTATCATGTGTGAATATATGCACGATAGTAAAAAAACTAGTTTTTATCAAGTTAATAATTTGGAT
>JAEOTN010000416.1 GCA_016839865.1 Promethearchaeota archaeon
ATTTTGTAGTGATTTCGTTCCGCTTTTCTAATACCCAGGAATTTACATTTTTTATCAATAGATAAATTTCAGAGAGTGCTTCAGCAGTGTTAATATCATCATCCAGTGCATTTTTGAACTTTTTATGAATTTCTTTTATGTCTTCCAAAAGTTCTGCATCATCACTTTTTGGATTTGGTCTTAAGTGGTAAACAAAACCATAGAATTCCCTAACTTTCTCATATAGCTGTTTAGATTCATCTAATCCTTCCACCGAGTAATTTATCGGAGAACCATAATTAACTGCAGTCAAATAAAAGCGAATAACCATAGCATCATACTGCTTTAACACTTCGTTAATCGCAAAATAATTCTTCAGCGATTTCGACATTTTTTCCCCTTTTACATTCACAAATCCATTATGAAGCCAATAGTTTGATAATGTAGTTCCAACTGCTGCAAGAGTTTGTGCAATCTCATTTGTGTGATGCGGGAAGATAAGGTCTTTCCCTCCTCCATGAATGTCAATTAAATCTCCCATATATTTACGTATCATGCTGCTGCATTCAATATGCCATCCTGGTCTGCCTTCTCCCCATGGAGATTCCCATTTTGGCTCTCCTAATTTGGAAGCTTTCCATAATGCAAAATCCTTTTCTCCTTTTTTTTCATCCTCAAACTCGCTGGATATAATAGTATCTTGCCCATCTGCTTCATTTTGAAAACTTTTCTTCTTAAATTTGCGGGGGAAAATGGTTTCATACCCTTCTAATCGATCTACATAGAAATATACACTCCCATTAGATTCATAGGCGTATCCATTATCCATTATCAATTGGATGAAATCAATGATTTCTTGAACTGTTTGGGTCGCACGAGGAGCAACATCAAATGGTAGCACGTTTAATTTGCTCATTGCGTTTTCGTATGCTGCAATTAATTGGTCTGCTAAATCATAAATGGAAATTCCTTGCTCATTAGCAGTTTCAACCATCTTATCATCGACATCAGTATAATTCGAAACATAAGTGACTTTATATTTCTTGAATAAGAAGTAGCGTCGTAGAACATCAAATGCAACAGCTGCCCGTGCGTGCCCAATATGGGATTTATCATAAACAGTAGGTCCACACACATAGATGAGTACATTTTTTTTTGTTATGGGCTTGAATACTTCTTTCTTCTTCGTTAAGTCATTGTATAACTTCAGCATGATTTTTTCATCAGAACCGAACGATATTAGATACGATAATTACAGAATATGATAATTACTTTACTCTTGGGAAGAAATGTAAAACTCGATTCTTGAATGTTTTTTTTGATAGACTTACGAATGTAGATCAGAAAGCAAGGTGAATGAAAACATGGCGAAAGCAGAATATGCCATATCAAAATGGCACAATACCAAAGAAATAATTAAAAAATTAGATGATCTAGTAAATTCTCCTTCGAGATCCTTAAAAAAGGCTGCAATGGCAGAATATTTGAAATATTACGATGAAAAATGTCAAAAATCAAAGGAACTCAATGATAAAGCGAAAAAGCTCATTCCTGGAGGAGTACAACATAATTTAGCATTTAACTATCCATTTCCCCTGTGCATTACTAAAGCACAAGATGCCCATATGTGGGATATAGATGGAAATGAATACATAGATTTCCTCCAAGCTGGAGGACCAACCCTGCTTGGAAGTAACTACAAGCCTCTACGAGAGAAAATTATTGATGTATTAAATGAATGTGGTCCAGTTACAGGATTATTCCACGAATACGAATACAAACATGCTGAAATAATTAACAAATACATGCCTGCTGTTGAGATGTTTCGTTCTTTAGGAACAGGAACTGAATCTAATATGGTCGCAATTAGATTAGCACGAACTTTCACAGGGAATAAAAAAATAATCAAAGTTGGTGGAGCCTATCATGGCTGGAGTGATCAGCTCGTTTATGGACTTCATGTTCCGGGTACTGGTAGTATGGAAGCAGTAGGAATTCCTCGAGGTTGCTTAAAAGATACTCAAGAATTCTTTCCTAATGATGTAGAAGGTTTGGAAAAACTCCTGAGACGGAACAAAGAAAAGGGTGGAACTGCTTGTGTTTTAATCGAACCTATGGGTCCTGAGAGTGGAACTCGGCCTGTGTATAAAGATTTCAATAAGCAAGTACGAGAATTATGTACTCAGTATGACACTCTGCTTGTATTTGATGAAGTTGTAACAGGATTTAGAACTGGAATGGGAGGAGCCCAAGGATACTTCAAAGTAAAGCCAGATATTACCACGTTTGGGAAAATTGTTGCAGGGGGTTATCCAATGGCTGGAGGAATTGGTGGTAGGGCCGACATCATTAAATACCTCGCAGCTGGAGTTGAAACTGGTAAGAAACGTGCTTATTGTGGAGGAACTTTATCTGCGAATCCAATGAGTAGCGCAGCTGGATATTGGGCTATCAAATTCATAGCTAAAACCAAAGCATATATGAAAGCCGGAAAAGCGGGAGATCGATTGACTGCTGGTCTTGAATCATCAATAGAAAAGTATAAACTTCCTTACGTGGTGTATAATCAAGGATCATTAGTGCATTTAGAGTGTTCTGGGGCTATGTTAGTAGATATTACCCAACCTGGTGCATTGAAGCAAGCAATGGAGCGTAAAGAGGTTATGGAACACATGGGTGCTGCCTATACGGCTAAAGGAATGCTGACTATCGGAGGTTCTAGAATCTACACCAGTATGGCAGACACTGATGAAATTATTGATGATGCAATAGAGCGATTTGATTCTATCTTCGAGAATGTCAAGAAACGTTAATAATTGCGAGATAGGTATTTTTCAATCTTTTTTCTTTCACTTTTATCTAATTGGAATAAGTCATACACAGTTGAATTTAACTGAGCAATCATTTCACTTTCATCCGCCTGTGATTTCTTTGATTGCATTATCTTTCGTGTTAAATCACTGATTTTTTCTTGAGATTTCTTATCTGGAGGTACAAAGGGTAAGCATAGAAGGTTTTCAAGCAAGATTCTTGGGAATATCTGTTTCTCTCGATATATCATTTCGTAGTAAAATTGGACCAAATTCGAATTTAGAAATCCAAGTAAGAAGTCATTAGAAATTGTTTCGTGAGTAGAAATCATGTTATATACTGTTTGAATGGTAACAAATTCACCTTTTGCATCTAATGCAGCTTTAATTCGGCTTCCAAGTTGCCTAATCAGTATTTTTGGTTGGGAGTAAAATGCATTTGATTTCTTGATATCCTTAGCTCGAATATACGTGCTCTTTTCATTAATACAAAAACTGTCAATATTCTCCCCAAACACAATTTTATTTGAAAATTTCTTTGGTTCATGAAGAATTAAATCAGATTTCTTACCAATTTCTTCTCCTCGATGTATTTTTATATATTTTCCTAATGGGGTGGTTCGAAAAGTGATCTTTTCTATGATCTCCTGAATATTAGGAGAATGGCACAGAATTTTGTAATTATCTAGATTATAACAATAATCTTGGGAAACTGAACAATAAACACCTGAATCCGAATCAAAGTCGTCCCTTTCCATGAATTGGATGTATTTGAAATGATTATCAAGAACTTTTGGTTTCTTACATACTAGGATTATATTTGATACTGACTTCTGAGGAAAGGCGCGTTGGATGTTTTCGATTTGTACAATACTGGTTTGTTCTAGGAGTAATTTTCTATTTTCCATAAAACTACTTCTTCCAAGATAGGATTCTGGAACAATTAAAGAAAGTATTCCATTTGAATCCAATAGAGATATCGATAATTCTATGAATATTGAGTATATATCAAATTGATGGATCGCTGTTTTAAATCGACTACGTAGTAGTTCTTTGTAGTTTACTGGTAAATCTTTTGAACTGATGTATGGAGGGTTTCCAATAATAATGCTAAATCCATGGTACCCTGGAATATTGTAGGGAAAACTATTCAGTTCCTTTGAGAAATTCAAGGAGTCTTTTTTTACAACATTTCTCTTCAAAATTGCAAAAAGCTCATGAGAAATGGACGGGAAATTGATATGGATATTGTTTTTTGAATAAAATTGTATTACACTAAGCCACAAATTCATATGCGTAAATAACACTGCAATTTCATCAATATCACAGCCATAACAACTAGAAAGAGTTTTTTTTGCAATTTCCTGTATAGCCAGATGCTTTTCTTCATTTAATTTTTCAAAAATTGCAACTAAACTCCTTACCAAAAACATCCCCGTTCCACAAGCCGGATCGAATACACTGAAATCTTCAATATCTAGTTCTCTTTCAAAATATCTTGAAAAAGACTGATATACCATGTGGTTAACAATTGATTTTGGTGTATAAACCACACCCAATTCTGCATTTCTAGTTTCATTCAGTTTTCCTAAATAATCGTTCTCTAATTTTTGAAAGTAAGCATCAAAATCGGACGAGTAAATTTTCTTCAATAATCTTTCTAAATCCTCAATTGGTATTTTTCTAGTTTCATTATCTCCTAATATATTCAACTTGCTTAATATTTCGGCTGGAATGCGACATTCATTAAGTAAATACTCGTCAAGAGGTTGCAATGGTTGAATTATCATCTTTTGAGTAGTCTTAAATTTCTTTATCTGAGTGGTCAACAAAGTAATGAATGTTCGATCGGGTATTGCATGTAACACCTCTAAAATGCGGAAAATTCCCATTTTAGCAAGAAAACTAAATGGAAGATTTTGACTGAATATGTAGTTTGTTATTGTTCGAGGAGTCACGCTGATTATCCCAATAAAATCGAATAATCTTTATTTAACTTAACTCCAATAAAATAATATCTTCAATAGTTTGATTTGTATGGCAAAAAAAGGCGAGAATAATAAAAAAGGAAATTTCAATGAAAAACTCAAAATCGATGAAGTGGATAAGCAGATCATCCAATTACTTCAGAACGATCCTGAGATGACTCACTCTGAAATATCTGAAAAAGTACATAAATCTCAACCTGCTGTTGGGGC
>JAEOTN010000417.1 GCA_016839865.1 Promethearchaeota archaeon
GCAAAATCATCATACCATGAATCCATCACATGAATTTTAATAAATAGTAAAACTATAATCTTATTGTTTGACAAACAAAAGATCTATCATTGGTAACTAGGGGCGCTAAATTTTCAATGAGAATCCACGACAAGACTGCGGCAATATTTCAAGCACATTTTCCTACCTTGGGAGAACGAATCCATAATCGCATCTATCTCTATCTCGAAGAAATGCTGTATAATGCAGATATTGATTTGGATGCAGCAATAGATTACAGCAATGATGATTACAAGGAAGTACTATCTCGTATAGTTAGTTTATTACGAACTGGACTTAATAAATTGGGAATAGGATTTAATCGAATTGATTCAGAATTTCAAAAAGAACATGGCACCAGTCTGCATTTCAAACGTGCTGTGGAGCTGCTTAATTATAAGGAATGGGTATACAAGAAACTGAACAAAACTATTGATGAACTCCTCTTCAGTGAAATTCTATATTATTTTGTCGATAAAGAAAATTGTATTCTCACTCATTTTACTGAATTGGAATTATTTGATGATGATATCCTAGCAAGATTTGATGAAATCAGAGAAAGATATCCAAATCTGATTACATATCTCAATTGGGATTTTAATTTAAGCAAAACTCTCTTGGAAAATCTCTTTACAAACGATAATTTTGAGCAAATTTTTAAATTTGAGGATTCTGAGCAAGATCTTCAGAACTTATATACAATGTATAATTTAGCCTTGAATCTAGACTTACCTCGTGTGAATATTTCCTCTGGAATTGATTATCTAATGAGGAAAACTAACATTTGGAGTTCAATAAATGAAAATGTGTCAGTCCTACGTCCCTTAACATTGTATGCAGGCACGCATTTAGCGATACAAAATGGGATCTCTATCAACACATCTGTTTGTTCGGACGAACTTTTTACGTTAATTCATGCTATTGTCAATGTACTTAAAGATCCTGTGTTTTCTGATCCTTACAAGGTTCATTATATTGTATCTACTGCAAAACTTCTCGGGATTGATTTTGATGAAAATACTGTAACTGGTTTAGTTTCTCAAGATTATAATAGTACCTCCAAAGATAATCTCGAATTACACACAACCGATAGGCTTGCACTCATACTCTTGATTTATAAAGAATTAGGCCACTCAGAAAAACTCACAGCTGAAGCTCGTTACGCAATATTAAATATAATAAATGAACGTGCTCAAAATGAAACTGCATTCTGGACAATGGAATCGATTTGGGGATTACTTAATATCATGCTAGAGACTAAAACAATTGAGATCCCTACGATTGGTGATATTTTAGAATTTACAATAACTCGAATGCAGGAATTGGCTGAAAATCTAAAATCCCTAGATCAAGTAAATACAATTGCGAAGATCTATTTGGGAACTCAGATTATGAAATTGATCAGTCATCATTTCAATGCAGAGGTAGTTAAAGGTCTTGAGCAATATTTGTTTAATGAATTACGACTTGAGCACAAAGCAATTCCTAAGGAAATGATAGAATCGCTGATTAAAGAGGTAGAAAGACCAAAGGGTCAGGTCATCAAAGTAAAAGAGTTAGGATTAGCAGATACATTTACATCAGAACTCGAAAAACTGCAACAGATTCAAGATAAGAAACAACAAACTCAGGAATCCGATGTTGCATCAATCCAGCGGAAAACCCAAGATACTGAATTTGAATATTCCTTAGATAACTCTCCTCAATTAATATTAACATACTTAGTCAATCCGGCAAGTATTTCAAAGAAATATCTTGACGAAATCAATTTCAATTATGAAGCAATTGTAAATCCACCTGATCATATTTACGATAGTCTACAAAAGTTTCATGAATATATAATGATAGAACGATTGCTTAAGCTGGGGCATCATTTCACTAAAAAACAAGTGTTAAACCTAACAAAACCATTTCTGAAAGGAAGTGCATTTGGTGAAAAAGACGCAACATCTCCTGACGTTGTCAGTACTTATTATGGACTATCTATCTATCAAGAATATAACATGCTGAAACTTGTGGATCTTAATGGAATTCATTATTATTTAATGAAAGAACTAAAAGAATTCAACTCAATGAACTTATATCAGAATGAAAAGCTCTTCCTTTCCCTGAAAGTGCTAGAACAAGAGAACATCAAGATCAGTAAATCTAATGAACTGGTTGACAAGATTACAAACTCCGATTTCTCTGAATATCAAGGATATAATCCGCTTCTCGAAATGACAGGGCAGATTCTCGCTTTACATATGATAGGTGAGGATTTCAATCGCCAACAAATGGAATCTAAATATATGGATTTAGTAATTGATGAGATCGATGAACAAGGATGTATAAAGCAAACAATCACAGACACAGCAAAGGTATTAATCACGATTGGATTATTTGGGGCGTATGATCGATATTATGAAATCTGTGAGAAAATGGTTAATTTCATCATTGAGGAAGGTGTATATTTCGACCCTGATCAAGTAGAACGCGCAACATCTTGGGCAAATGAAGATTTAGAATATGAAATTGAATTAACTCGAAGTTATTGGGCTTTAGTAGCATTGATGATCTTTAATCCTGTAGAATAAACACATATTGATTTTTATTTTTATAAATTACGAGCAAAGTTAGAATGGAAGAACGATTCGAATTAGCAAATAATCTGAAAGTTTTGCGTTTTTCATGTACGAAATGTGGGAAATGTTGTAGTGATTCTAAAACATTTGTGAATCTTACCTATCAGGACATTCTACGCTTTCATAAAGGTCTAAAAATGGATTTGCAGGAACTAATGCAAGTTGTGGGTTTCTATACATACAAAAACGCGAATTTGGAAGAGTTTATGACTCAAATGGTGTATACTCCCATTGAAACAGAGCAAGGTTTAGCATATATCGGTTTGATTAAAGATAAAGATTCACGATGTGTATTTCTGAATGAAGATAATACATGCAAAATACATCCTTATAGACCGAGCATATGCCGTTCTTTTCCTTTCACATATCTTATGAGTGAAGACAATAAAAAAATCTCGGGAACAATCGGATATACAAAAAAGGGAATTGATTATTGTCCTGGTATTAAAAAATCCGCTCCCATTATCAAGAAAAAAAAAATGGGGGAACTACTCGTCCAAAATCTAGCTGAAATTGCTGCGGATGGAAAAATGATAGAAGGCTGGAACAATATGGTTAGAACTAACCAAATTCCCGCCAAAGCTGGAAAATATGTCGCTGCAATATTGCTGATGGATGAAAAAATCAAAGAAAGTCAAGGTACCA
The DNA here is from genome assembly GCA_016839865.1 of Promethearchaeota archaeon. Next base: position 3,288 of record JAEOTN010000417.1, read on the forward strand.
AAAAATAAAAAGTAAATAAAATTTCATTCTAACAACAAGAGTATTTCTGATAGCGATCCGATAATCTGACAATCGTATTTACTACCTTTGTTAGTGTCAATCAGAATTGGTATTATTCCAGCATCCCTAGCTCCAATCACATCAGCGATATAAGAATCTCCTACATGAAATACATTTTTTGGAGACTTGATTTCCAATTCCTCTAGAGCAATTGCGAAAATTCCCGGATCCGGTTTCGCAACTCCTCGTTCCCCCGATAAAACAATAGATGAAAAAAATTGAGTTAAATTATTTTCTTCTAACATTTCATATCTGCGTGGAACTCCCTTTTCTCCTAAATTAGAAACAATTCCTAATTTAATACCTGCGTTTTTGAGAGTTTCGAGAGTTGAAAAAGCATCTGAGAATAATTTGAAATGATAGTATTCACGGTCTTGAAATCGTTTTGCAAGAGAATCTTTTGCTTCTTGAGAATGAAGACCTATAGTATCAAGTAAAAATTCATCTCCCTTTCTCCAATGCTCATCTGTAATCCAACCCGGTGTCCATGCTCCTAATTTCTCAAATAATGGAAGAAAATATTCTTCTTGTCTTTGGAATGCTTTGGAAAGGATAGGATCCGTATCCAAGATGTTTTTACCGAATTCCCGAGCTACATTTCCAAGGATGGAAAAATTCGAAGGTTCATAATCAAAAAGAGTTCCTCCAAAATCAAATAACACGGCTTCGATCATAACATGGTAAAATCTCTAACCTATTTCAAAATTGAGGTATAATTATTTTTTTAAACGGAGGTCATTTACAGAAATATATCGAGTTTATTGGTTAATCAGCGTGTCAGATTATTATCTCATTACATTTGCAGATTTCACAGAATTATTAAAATCACTCATTCGTGAAAAGGTTGTTGATAAGGTCATCAGTGGAGCGGGAAAAAGAAATCGCTTTCAGATTGCTCCGGTTTTAGAGTCGGATCCCAAGAAGTTAGAAGAGTTCCCCCTATCCCAGTTATTTATCTATAATTATGATCGCATCAATACAGCGTCAAAGTTCCTCCATAAAAAAGCTGGTGGTGCACTTAAGGAAAAACTAGCAATGATAGGACATGCATGTGATGCAAGAGCCCTAGTTGAATTGGGGAAGCGTCTTCAAGTAGACTTAGAGAACGTTTTCGTGATTGTGTTAGAGGATTTAGGAATAATTCAAGCTAAAGATGTCGTAAAATTGCTAAAAGATGAGGGAATAAGTGCGGAAGATGTGATTGATGAATTTCTCACTGTGAGTGATTATTTCATAAAACTTAAAGATGGTACGATAAAATCCTATCGCTTGGCAAACGAAATTAATATCTATCAAAATTGTAACCGGTGCTACTTCAAGAAATTAGATAAGAATTTTGATTTAGCGATCACCTGGATTTCTACTGAACCTTTCTCTCATGAATTAATCCTCAGAGTTGGTAGTGAAAAAGGAAGGCAATTCTTTTCTAAGTTAAACATAAAGAAAGTTGAAATGGTTAAGGATAAAGCTGAAGAATTAGTTCAAAAACAAGCGGACATAAATGAGATATCTCGAATCCAACAAGTTCAAGATGTTTCTGAATTTCTGGCCTCTGATCGTATTCACGAATTAGCGAAATGCAATATGTGTGGTATTTGTATTACTAGTTGTCCAGTTTGCTTTTGTACGGATTGCGTATTAATCAAACAACGAAAAGAGAAGAATATAGACAACTTAACATATCAAATGACTCGGATAGCACACATTGGAGATTCTTGTGTTAATTGTGGAAAATGTTCTATGAATTGTCCTATGCGACTCCCTTTATCGAAAATCTTCTATTCTATGTATGAAAAGGTTAAAGGGGAGTTTAAATATAAGACAGGTATGGAAAAGGATGATCCTATTCCACGATCTTACACTGCCCTCGAACGTAGCGGATAGTTAATTTCTATTCGTCACAATAAATTTTTCTACTTCTTCTCGAGAATGTTCTGTCATCGGCCCGAACTGAGTAACTTTCAGTGCTCCTACTGCATTTGCAAATGTAAGACAGTGCTTTATCGGTTTTCCTGACAGATATTCGATCATAAACGCTCCTCCAAACGAATCTCCTGCACCAGTTGCATCAATTTCTTCAACTTCGAATCCATCCTCTGTAACAACTTCTGATTTAGATTTTTCTCTACCATATGCTGAAGCACCATTTTCCCCTTTTTTAAAAATAATATGTTTACATCGAAGAGCCATTGAAAAAATTCTTTGACATATATTGTATTCATCACTTTCTCCGGGACCTGCCAGCATTTCTGCTTCTTCCCCACTTGGAAATATGATCGTAGCTACTTCCATCACTGGTTTAATAATTTCTTTAATAATGTTGATATCCATCATCTCTGGTCGCAGATTTGGATCGAACGAAATTTCTACATCAGGATTTGCTTGGAGAGCGGTTTTAATGGCTTTATATGCTGCTTTTCGCGAACTTAGTGATATGGAGAGTGCAGAACCCATTATATGAAGAGCTTTCACGTTCTTGAAATATTCTGGATTAACATCATCCTCGCATGTCTCTCTTGCCGCTCCTCCCATAAAAATAAACTTTCTTGATTTGTCTTCATTATACTGAACGAAAGCAGCACCTGTATGGTTATCTGATGATCTGATTTGCGAAATTTCTATTCCATCGCGTAGCAATTTATCTAAGATGACTCTACCAAAATCATCCTTCCCAACAACACCGATGTATCCTACAGACAACTCAGTTCCTTCTGTCATTCGAGCTGCACTAGACGCAAATATTCCAGGAGCACCCGAAGGATAAGGAGCTCGATATATTTCTCCGATTGCGGTGTGTGGTATACCAACTCTTTCTCGCATCACTTCTACCAATAATTCTCCAATTACGATGATATCAACCATTATCGCTCCTATTTTATCTGGGATATTTTATAAATTTTCAACGTTGCGATCTTCTCCCATTAGCTGAATTTACTCGTATTAACATAGACAAAACTAGTTTTTTTCTCATCCAGTTAAATATAAGAAGATTATTATAATGTGTAAACCTAAAATTGATTGGTGGAATGAATGGAGAGGCTGTATTGTCCCGATTTTTCTAGTGTATTCGGTCCAGAATTTACAAATCCCTTTTTATTACCAAATATCGATTCCCAAATTTGGCCTATCTTTGTAGATTTCAAGTTTCCCGAACAAATGAACAATTTATTATCACAAAAAACTGAAGAAATTGCTCATTTCTATCATCGAAAAATCACGTTGGCACAACAAAAGTTGGAAGTTCAATCCAGCTCAATTCAGATGGTTTTACTTCAATCACTGGAAATTGATTCTAATAATTCAATCCCAAATGATTTTGTGATAAAAATTGCACAGAAATGGAAGAATAGTAAAGTAATATGTAGTATCTCTCCAAAAACTGATGGTTTTACCTATATTGAAGAACTAGTGAAGAAATATAAGAAATTGGTTGCAGGAATTGTGTTGTACCCCAAATATCAACATGAGTTTATATCATCCACAGAATTCCCAATTTTTCTTCAGTGGGTAAAAAAAAACCATTTATTCTTGAAATTGGACTTCACTGAACTGCATTTAAGTAAGATTCCGAAAAAAGAAGTGGATATTCCAAAAATAATTTCCTCTGTATCAAATACTACCTCTTCCATTTCACTTATCATCACACCTGGAGATTTTTCCTCTATTCAACTTATCAATGATCGATATAAATTTCAAAAAAACATTTTCATAGAATTTAATATGAGGGTTCTTGGGGGTCAATCACCCACCAGATTCTTCAAAGATGTGTTTGATCTTTCAGGATTTGTGCAAAATTGGTGGAGTAGAGTGGTTTTGGGTAGTGGTTCACCCACGCTTGAAACATCTCAACTAGTTCGCGGATGGTATGAAGCGACAGAAAACTTATCAACAAAATTTAAGAGCATCCTAAGGATGTGGGGATTTCGAAATATATGCCGGTTAATAAATATAAAATCCGCAGAAAAAAAACCGATTCCTTTAATTTCATATAATTTACAGTCAGAATCCAACAATGAAAAATCAATTCATCTTGGATATGACATAATCATCCAAAGTTTTGCGATAACCCAACTTATATCAATTCAAGACACTTTTTTGAATGTTTTCTCAGAAGTACGGAAGAAATATCCAAGTAATGGATCCGGAAGATTAACTCTCAAATCCTACCACACAACCACTAGCTTAATTATCAATGAACATGAAATTGGCAATTATCTGGATTTACATTACTATTTTGTGGAAGAATGCAAAAAAGATAGCTCGAGTTGTTTCCACACTGTTGCCGCTAAAGAAAATCGAGCAGACTTTAACTCTCCTGATCATATAGTAGCATCAACTCATGGTCATCGCTCATTAACGTATCATATTCGAGACGGAGTACTAGCTCGAGGCTCGAGAGAGAATGTATATGCTCTTGCAACCTTCGGTCCACGGAAAATTACCATAGGTTTGGATATTGTTCTGTTTAAATAAAAACGCAATATTCTTCAACTACGTAGTTTCCTTATTGACTCCTCTAATGCAATTTTGAACTTCTTAATGTGTTCGGAAGTTGTAAATCTACCAGTAGATACACGTAATGTGCCTTGCTGATATTCACTTGGCAAGTGTAATGCTCGAATTACATGACTCACTTCGTCGGATTGGGCAATACAAGCACTTCCTGTGCTAACTGCAAATCCTCGAATGTTTAATTCCGTAATCAAATCAAATCCACTAATCCCCTTGATACCAAAGTTA
>JAEOTN010000418.1 GCA_016839865.1 Promethearchaeota archaeon
GATGGTGCAGATGGTACGGAGTTAGCAAATACATATGAAGCAAATACCTATACCAGGGATGTTGAAGTATATAATAGTACAGCAGTTATTTCTGGTAATGATGATGGAGACATATTTGTATGGGACATTAATACGGCTTCACCAACATTTGATGATATAGTACTCAGTGCAAATTGGGGTAATGATATAAATGACTTGCTTATTGTCGAGGATCTTGACTCGGATGGAGTTAATGAAATTGCTATTGGTGCCGATAGTGTAACTGGAGTCGTGTATGGAAATAATCTAACAAATATCTGGACGAAAGGTTTAGTCGGAAATTGGAATGGAGGATACATCGATGCGTATGATATGGAATTGCTTGAAGATTTAAGCGGAGATGGATTCAAAGATTTTGCAGTTACCGGTTATTCAGACCATGGTGCAGTATTCGTTTATAGCACATATGGCGTAGTTAATTTCATACCAGATTTGTCAGGTTATGGATTTTCCGATACCGATTGCACAGAAGATAACGACCATACATTCGTCTTTACTGCAACAGTGACTCAAAAGAAAGGACTTACATGCACTGCAGAGATAAGCTTAGATGATGAAGCCTGGCATACAATGACACAAGGTTCGGGAACCTGGGAAACCGGAATGACTTTTACTTATACGCATGATGGTGGTTTTTCAGACGGAGATCATACATACAAATTCCGCTTCACTGATACATTCCCTGATGTATACACAACCGCAAATAAAACATTCCAAGTTGGTAATTGTGGTAACGGTGGATTAGATATTCCTGGTGCTGGAGTCTGGATGCTTCTAGCTAGTGCAGGAATTGGAGTAATAATTAGTCTTTATCTGTTCCGAAAACGAATCAAACACTAAAACTATTTTTTATTTTTTTTATTCATAGAAAGAAAAAGAAAGAATCCCGTAACGGGAATTTTTTTATTGATATTCAACATCACAAAACGTATTGCTTAGTATCGTTCTCTTCGTTGTCTTGGTTGAAATGGTGCCTTTTCGGTAACTACAACATCACGGGCTTCTAAGCCTTTTTCAGTCTCGACTACCTCATACTCCACTTTATCGTTTTCGTTTAGGGAAGCGAATTCTCCCTCTACTACTTTGATTGCAGAATAGTGTACAAATACATCTTTTTCTCCTTCGTCAGGAGTTATAAATCCGAAGCCTTTTCGGCTATTGAACCATTTTACTGTTCCACTTGCCATTTTAGAAAATCTCGTTTTTTATCATTTGTTAATTGGATAAAGGTAATCTCAAAAACATCGAATCAAAAACAGAGCCTATTACTACATGTGTAAAGTTTGCATTACAGTTTCGTACAGAATTCGTTCATTGATACTAAATTTTTTTAATTACATGGGACGATTAAAATTCTTTTTAAATAAACTTTGTTTTTTTATCTCATCAAAAACCATGATTTCAACGGTTTTCTACAGATATGATCTCGATCATACCGTGATATGGTGTACATAGTTGTTAGCTTTTTCTATTTGTGTCGAGATTGATCCTATGCACATAACAAACAAGAGAGGGTGCTGCAAATTCGAAAAAATAAGAAAAATATTCCTGATTCCCCAAAAATGCATCTACAAAGTAAAAAACCGACAGACCAAAAGAAGGCTTTAGAAAACCTTGCACACTTACGAAAAGCATATGAGAAACGTTTGTGTTTTGTGAAAATGTATGATTTTCAATCTCTTAGAGATGTCAATTCCATCACAAATGAACTTCAGAATGGTAACATCTTATTGTTAAACACGGAGCCGTTATTAGGTGACAATGCTAATTCAATGGTTGAAGTTAAACGTGCTATTGATCAACTTAGAGGTTATTGCAGAGAATATGGTGGCGATATGAAAAGAGTCGGGGATTATATGCTAGTTATTACTCCTAATCGTAACTATCGTATCACTTGAAATCTTTGCGGTAGTATTAGTTTGTAACCGTGCTTTGAGCAAATGTAGTTAAGTATTTATAGATTATTGATTGACTTATCTGCATGGGATTACAAAGACGTATCAACCTAATGCGCGTAGCCTTCATGTTGTTGTTACTAGGTAACGGGATTTTTATTTTTACATCCATAATTTCGTCACTTCATTCAATTAACGAGTACTTGGGTGATCAAAGTATCGACTGGGTTACAAGTATTCTCACATTTAGTAATACTCTTTCACTTGTTAGTATGGTTATGAGTATAGCAGGAAGTGTTTTTCTTCTTCTTGCATTAGCAAGAATCGGAGAGAAGGGAAGTTTCAAATTACAAAGCACAAGTAAAATTGCATTTTTGTTGTTAATTGCTAGTCTGGTATTGAACTTCGCATTCACTTACTTGCTGTCATCTCTCGAAGTGTGGGGAGCATTAGATAGTGAAGGAATCAATACATTGCTCTCATACACTCCTCTCCTTACCGTGGCTGTTGATTCAGCATTCTATATATTCCTTGGATTCACACTTCGAACATTAAAATCAGACTATAAACTTAGCAACAAACCTCTCATCACTACTTTTCTTTATCCTATTTCATTTGCATTGCGTCTATTGTTAATGTTTGATCTCTTTTCCTCTGAAATTACGGCACTTCTTGCTTCTTTGATAGTTTCCGTTGTAGGATTTGTAATTTTGATCATATTCTTTAGTAGTGGTTTAATTGGGCTTAAGAAAGTCAGAAATAGAATTGGGGGAGTAAAATTTTCTGAAGTTTTACCGTCTCGAAGAGATGGAAAATTCTGTGCAAATTGCGGTACTTCAATTGAATCGATAGCAAGTTTTTGTGCAAATTGTGGTCATCCAATTGAATAAATCATTGCTTTCTCTTTTTTAATACTCCCTATTCATAGGTAGTACCGACTTTATTTCAAGATTTTAGAATCACACGTGCACTGACATCAATTACATATGTTTTTTAGACCGACAATATTTATTGCATGGAATTCATCAAAACCAATAAGGATCAATAGTGAATAGGGAGGGAATTTCGCCAAATTTCATTTTTTGCAAGGATAATCTAATTAGGCAGTCTTATTCTTACAGATCCTATAATCTAGTTTGGTAAAGAAAACAATGAGTGGAATCCAAAAAGTCGGATCGGTTAAATTCCGTAGTAAGTTTACTGTTTGGAAACAGAATTTGCTTGATATGAGCCATAGAAATCGACAATTATACTTTAAACCCGGTTCTCGCAACGCTATTGAAATTATTCACCCTCACATGCACTGGCTCTTCAATGAGCTTGTAATCAAAGATAAGAGGTTTGTATTTCCTCGAGTATTTGAACCAGCTGCCGTTGCTAGAGATCCCGAGGAGACTGATGAAGATTACAATAAAAGATTGAATGAATTACATTCCGCTGCAATAAAAGAAAAGATCTCTCAGGCAAATCGACGGAATTTAATCACTAAAACATCTGACAAACTACTTCAAAGATTGATGAAGAAGATTGAACGTCGTGCAAAGACTTCATTTGAAGAGCAAGGTGTAAATATCTTATTTCTTTTCTTCGGATTGCTGAAATGGTATGATGTAGACAATAAGAAACGTCCGGTTCATTCTCCATTATTATTCGTCCCTGTACGTCTCTATCGTAAACGAGTTTTGGATGATTATCGGTTGCAGATCCAAGAAGATGAGGTTGTATTAAATCCCTCATTACAGGAGAAATTCAAAAAAGATTTCAATACTACTCTCCCTGAATTTCCCGAATCATTTTCTAGTGCTTCTTTGATTGAATATATAGAAAATATCCGTAATCTTATCAAAAAATACAATGATTGGGAAATTTTTGAGCGGTCCTATGTTGGATTATTCTCTTTTGCCAAAAATACTATGTACCAAGACTTAGAAACCAATACTGAAAACATATGGAAACATCGTATCATTCGTGCAATTGCCGAGGGGGAGGGATATACAGAAGATTCCAAAAATATTCCCCAAGATGAGCTATTTACTGATGAAGCTGAACCTCAAGATTCCTTCCATATTCTTGACTGTGACTCCAGCCAATTCAAAGCAATAACATTTGCAAAAAAAGGAGCATCAATGGTAATTCGAGGCCCACCTGGGACTGGAAAAAGTCAAACAATCTCGAATATTATTGCAGAATGTTTATCCGTCGGTAAGAAAGTCTTATTTGTTGCTGAGAAACGTGCTGCTCTCGATGTAGTGAAGAAAAGGTTAGACAAATGCGGTGTTAGTGAATTCTGTTTAGAACTTCACTCAGAGAAAAGTAATAAAATGGATGTATTAAATCAAATTAGTCGTTCAATTGCATGTGAACTTAATCCACGTACTTACAAGAGATCTAAATATAAGCAACTCAGAACGCAGAGATTACGACTTAATGATTATGTGAACAATATCCATTCTCCTCTCGGATCAGCAAAAGACAGTTTATTTGAAAAAATAGGAGAATATCAAAAACTCAATCAACTTCCATTGATAACTACCATCCTCCGAAGACCTTTAGATTTCACAGATGAAGCATTATATGAAATTGAAGATTTGATGGAGCAAATGGATAGTTATAAGGATGTTTTACGACATTACGATGAAAATCCATGGGCAAAATCTGGTTTGTTAGAATATAAAGTCGGGATGAAAGCAGAAGTCTATGATGACCTACGAGAATTAGAAAACTTGTGCCTTCGATTAAGTACAACCACTTCTGATTTCATGGATAGATATGGATTACATAATATTCACACTCAAGATGATGTAAGAACAATCAATGAGTATTTTAAGATATACAATGAGCACTCCTTACGGTTTGATCCTGAAGCCCTTTTAGAATTTAAAAGCTCGGTAAAGGTATTCAATGCTGCCTTCCAAGCGGCTAAACGGGAATTAAAACGTTCGATTCGAGGTAAGAGCAATTTAAACCTAGAAGAACACGCGACGGAAATCAAGAGAATACAAGATAAATATCAAGATGCTGTAAATGAATCCTATAAGAGGATAATTGAGGATTTTAAAAGTATTGCTGCTGCTCACCAGAATATTGAATCCTTAAAGGTTAAACTAAACTCCTTATTGAAAAATTGTCCTCTTCATCAAGATGAGCCAAATGAATGGAGGAGATATTCTGCAATAGCAAAATATTGGATTAAAGAGATTGAAAATTTCGATGGATGGCTATCTGTTCAATTAATCCTGCAAAAATTACGGAAACTCAACGTTGATGATTTCGTTTTACAATTACGAAATAATCCAATATTAGAGGAGGATACCTCATTATACGATATTTTTATTAAATCCTTTATTCATGCATGGATAATCAACGGGATGGACTCTTTCTCTAATTTAACGGCGTTTAATGATAAATACATAAGCAAAATCAAATCTAAGTTTATTGAGTTAGATCAAGATTGTATTAAATTAAATAGGTATAGATTATGTGAGAAGTTATTTGAAGAGCGACCGAGTCAATTTTGGGTTACAGATGGGATACATTCCTCTGAATATAGCATTCTGTCTAGAGAAATGGCAAAGAAAAGAAACATCAAACCACTACGAAGAATTCTTTCGCTAACGAAAAAATTAGTCACTAGATTAAAACCCTGCTTCATGATGTCTCCCCTATCGGTTGCAAAATATCTTCCAATTGATAACTTTGCCAGTTTCTTTGATGTAGTTGTATTCGACGAAGCTTCTCAAGTATGTCCGGAAGATGCAGTAGGTGCTATCCTCCGTGGAAAGCAATTAATTGTTGTTGGTGATGAAAAACAATTACCACCTACAAAATTCTTTGCTGCAAACTTAACAGAAACATTCGATGATCTTGATACAGATGTTTTTGATAGCATTTTGGAA
>JAEOTN010000419.1 GCA_016839865.1 Promethearchaeota archaeon
ACTATCTTTTCTACTCCTTCTTCCTCTTTATGATCCTGCTCTTCCTCTACGACTATCTTTTCTACTTCTTCTTCCTCTTTATGATCCTGCTCTTCCTCTACGATTTCCCTTTCTTCATCCTGCTCTTCTTCGATGAATTCCTCTTGTTCTGTGTCTGGATCAATCTCATTTTCATTAATTGGTGTTTCAATTGTTTCTTCAATTGGCATACCTACATCATCTTGTTCTGATTTGTCCGAATGTGAAATCTCACTCTCAATAATTTCTGCTTCTTTCTCCTCATCTAAATCGGTGATTCGCCAGTAAATGTCATCAATTAACCATGTTCCATTAATATTAACGACATGACATAAGGTTCTACCACTATTAATTAGAACTAATTTGACATGTTTCTCAGGTATTTCTTCAGATTCACCTTCATTGTATACTCTCGAACTTTCTCTATTTATAGCATCAGTATCGATTGGACTCTGCTTGTAGAGGTCAATTGCTTTTTGAAAGATATCTATCGTTAACTTCTTTTGTATATGTGGGGTCATGAACGAAAGAAATGTTTCGAAATCGTTGGTATACAATGCTAGAATCTGTTTTTCAAAAACATCGATAGCTGCATCGATGATTTCACTCATACATCTCACTTAGTTGTAATGAGATATAATTCTTATCTCAGAAGAATTTTATAAACTATCTTGAGGACTGATAGCTATGCAAAATCTCCAAGAGTATCCATTTTGGGATGTAACAATTTCCGATTTGTTTTGGAATAAATGGATGAATGTCAATTTAGACGCTTTGTATTATCAATGGGAACAATTGGAGAAGACCAGATGTATTGATAATTTTCGCATTGCTGCTGGAACTCGAAAGGGTTTTCGTGAAGGTTGGTTTTTTTCGGATTCTGATGCTTATAAATGGCTGGATGCTGCTGCTCGACATCATAAAGCACATCCTCATAAAGAACTATTGTATCTGATGGACCAATTTATTCAATTGGTTAAGAAAGTTCAGATGGAAGACGGGTATATTTATACATACAATCAGATCTTATTCCCGGGCAAGAGATGGATGAACTTGTGGATTGAGCATGAACTATATTGTTTAGGTCACCTTATTGAGGCTATAATTTCTGTGTATAATGCTTTTCAAGATAAATCAGTTTTACAAATAGCAATAAAAGCAGCAGACTTGATCGTTCATGAATTTATGGATAAAGATGGAAACAACGTTCCTGGGCATCAAGAAATTGAGTTAGCCCTATTGAAATTGTATGATGCCACTCAAAATGAGAATTATTTGAAAATGAGTGAGCAATTCTTGGTCAGACGTGGAGATGTGAAGAAAATTTTCTTCAAATACTTAAAACAAAATGCTTCAGTGGGCAAACGAGTACTTCAAGTGAAGAAGTTGAAGAAAGATTATATTGATGACCATCCTGAATACGAGCCCTTTAAACTTCCAGCACACGTTAAACCAGATAATCCTCCATTTATTGGATTACGATGGATTTTTAACACGGGTTCAGGGAAAGGTCATCAACAACACGCTCTCTTAAAGAATCAGTTAACTCCAGAAGGTCATTCTGTGCGATTTACCTATACTCAAGCAGCAATGGTACATCTACATCGGTTACATTCACATCGGGAACTATTCGATGCTTCAGTGCAATCCTGGGATTATATGATTGAAAAGAGAACTTATCCAACAGGTGGATTAGGCTCTATACCAGCGGTTGAAGGCTGGGGAAAGGACTATGAATTGAATGGGGAATATGCATATTGCGAGACTTGTGCAGCAATTGGTTCATTACTATGGAATTGGCAGATGCAATTAGCAACAAAGGATCCAAAATATGCAGATTTCTATGAATGGCAGTTGTACAACGCAGTAATAACTGGGTTTGGGGTAGATGGAACCACTTACTTGTATCGAAATCCCCTCATCTCAAAAGGAACGATACAACGAGAATCCTGGTATGGTGTTCCCTGTTGTCCTTCGAACTTATCTAGAACAATTGCAGAATTACCAGGAAAAATAGCCATTTCTGATGAAACATCTCTACTTATTAATCAATATATCGGTTGTACTCTTGAGACTAATCAAGCAAAATTAAAAATGAATTCATCTTTTCCATGGAAGGGTGATGTTTCAATTAAAATAGAACCCAAATCCGAGTTTATGTTAAATATTCGAATTCCTGGATGGGTAGATAATCCTGAGATTAAGATTAATGAAAAATCCTACACTATTCCAGACAGAACGAAAGTAAAAACTAACACTGCATCGGGTTATTCTCCAAAAAATAGTTATTATTTAGAAGTAAACCATGCTTGGGAATCTGGAGATATTGTCGAAATACTTTTTCCGATGAATGTAGCGATATTGAACTACCATAAGAAAGTACGAAATTACCGAAATCGAGGGACTCTGACTAGAGGTCCACTAGTTTATTGTATAGAGGATATAGATAATATTGATATAGACATTTTTTCATGTGTTATTGATAGAGATCAGCAATTTGAGATTGGAAACGGAATTAAAAATCACGAAGATGTAGTTACTATTTCTGGAAAAACTAAAAAAGGTAAAAAATTCTTAGCTATCCCATATTACTTCTGGGGAAATCGTGGGAACTCAAAAATGAATGCTGTACTGAAATTTTCTTAGTAATAATTGAGAAATTGGGGTTAATAAAATGGAAACAAAGAAGAAAATCATTGCTGTAGGCCTATCGGTTATACTGCTGGGTACCTCAGGAACTGGAGTATATTTCCTTTGGAATGCTTTATACGAACCAAGTGAGGAGGATATTGCAGGATTTCTTCAAAATTCCCGAGCTCTTCTTCGTGGAGCAGGAGATCAGTATGTGAATACCACAGGGAAAACTGTGAAAATTTTCATCATGCTCGGGCAATCTCAAATGGTAGGATTTGGTCAATATAATGAATATCCAGAAGAAATGAGAATGGAACGTGAGAATGTGTTGCGCTTGGAAGATGAAGGATGGGTCATGCAAAAACCTCGCGAAATGTTTAGCGGTCCAGAAATAAGTTTTGCCTACGAGATGATTCAACATGATAATGACACCATAATTGGAATTATCAAGGTTGCTATTGGCGGAATTGGTATTCGCACTTTTGTCCCTAATTGGACATGGGATGGAGCTCAACTTACTGGGGATGGTAAGATCGGACCTTTATATCAGATCATCAAGGAAAAAATTGAGCAAGCTAAATCAATTTGCAATGTGGAGTTTGCGGGAATCATGTGGAAACAGGGAGAATCAGATATGTTGGTGAAAAAAGCCGCAGAAGGGTATTTAACTCATCTTGAAGCGATTACAGAGGAAATTAGGAATGACACAAACATCACTGACCTTCCCCTATTCGTGGCAACATATGCAAATAATTCCATGTTAGCAGAGCCAGAATACACAAATCGTCAAATAGAAGAGCGTAAATATGGAAGAATCGTAATAGAGGCACTTGCAGATTCGGAAAACATGATTTCTAACACGTCTGTAGTAGCACATGGAAACTTGCCTTTAGTATCAGATAATTTGCATTTTTCAACTACTGGATTGATCACTCTTGGAGAATTACTCGCTTATGCTTATCTAAACATGCTATAATAACTTGTATTTTCTTATATCGGGGGCTTTATTTCTGTTAAAATTCTTCCTGATCCATCAAGTATTTCTCCTGTCCCATCTTCATATTCCAGAAAAAATGCGGATTGTTTTACACGTTCAAAATAAGGAGACGCACTAAAAATATGGACAAATTTTTCATCCCAATGCACTTCATATCCTTCTCGAGCAGTTTCATGTGCTCGTACTAATCGTAATCGATTATTTAACTTTAAGAATGTAGTAAAAGCCGCCTTATTGAATTCGAATATGTTTCCCCCGCGGAAACTAGGTTGAAAATTCGGTTTCCCTGCATCATCACCAAAATAGGGGTCATTCCACAAAGCTTGATAAATCTCAACCATCAATTCATGTGAATATCTATCGTTTAGATCAATATTCAGTGGTGTTTTTTTCGATATTAAATACCTTAACAGAGAGGATGCTTCTCCGCCCTCCTTGGGTTTTGGTATTCCGCCATGAATAGCAATTGTTTTCCATCCAGTCGTTGCAATTATGGGGAGATTAGAATAGAGTTCATCCAATTGTTTAATAGGAAATTCTGGAAATCCATGAGTGTATCGCAGTTCTTCCTTAAATCCATATCGTGCATTAATTTCCGAATCTTCATGGTTTCCTCTTAATGCAATTACTTTGAATGGAAATTTTTCCTCGAGAATATAATCTTGGAGAATATTATGATTGTTATACCCTTCCGAACGAGAAAATGCATCCATTACTTTAAGAAGAGACTTTAGTTGTTCAGGACCTCGATCAGTATAATCCCCCAAAAAAACTACTGAATGTACTTTCTTTAATTCCGCAACTTTGAACGCATTTTGGAGACAGTCATAAAATCCATGTATATCTCCCACATACAAGACTGGTCCACTTTTAATCTCTCTAATAATTGGTTTATCCTCTAAGTAAGGTATGATTTCAGTGAAAAAATCCAGAACTGCATGTAAACTAGGTGTTGGATTTTTCCTCATATTCTAGTGACTTGAATACTATCATTTAATTCTGTCTTGACGAATCAAAATTTATCGATCCTATCACTCTATCATTTTTTAAGAGAATGTAATAAATAAACCATCTAACTAAGATCTTTGGTGTAGACCACGACAATCGAAGATATATTACACAACATTACCAAGCAGAATTTTTATGAAAATCAAATAATTCATATTGAAAAAATCCCTAAAAAAGCTCCATTATATGGAAAGCTCAATCATAATCTACACCCGAAAATCGATGAATGGTTGAAATCCAATCAATTTGAATTATATTCTCATCAAACAGAGGCGATTAATGCCGTTCAAGCTGAGAAAAATGTAGTAATCGTAACTTCAACTGCATCTGGAAAATCATTGGCATATAACATACCCGTTCTCCAATCATTACTATCAGAACCGGATTCTTGTGCAATTTATTTATTTCCTCAAAAAGCATTAGCGCAAGACCAAAGCACAAAATTGAAAGAGATAATGGGATTTCTTGATCTTGAGGACAAACTATTAGGCGTATATGATGGGGATACTTCATCGGAAGAGAAACGAAGAATCCGTCAAGAAAGCAGGCTAATTATTACTAATCCTTATGGATTTCATTACTATCTTCCCTATAAACATCTCTGGACACGCATTTTTAGAAATTTGAAATATATCATAATTGACGAAATTCATCACTACAAGGGAATTTTTGGTTCCAATTTTGCTCAAGTCATGCGACGATTCATGCGTGCACTTAATTCCTTCGGTGCTAAACCAATTTTTATTTTATGCAGTGCAACCATCAAGAATCCAGAGGAAGTTGCAAAAAAACTCACAGGACAAGAATATATAATTGTAGATAAAGATGGTTCTCCCAATCCAGGTCGTTATTTCGTTATGTGGGATCTACCAATGGAAAAACATTCTGATGTGTATAAATCCGCCCACACACAGACTCGATATCTATTCAATTATATTGTGCAACAGGATTTTCAGACCTTGGCTTTCGTGCGTTCTCGTAAAATGGCTGAATTAAACGCATATTATTCAAGAAAAGCTTTGGAAAAACAAGATAAAAACGCACTAATAGATAGGGTTGTAAGTTATCGTGCAGGATTAAAAGCAGATGATCGCAGAAGAATCGAACAATCTTTGCGCGATAGGAATGTTCTGGGTGTATATTCGACAACTGCTTTAGAATTAGGCGTCGATATTGGCTCTTTGGATTGCACAATACTTTCCGGATTTCCTGGTACGGTTTCCTCTATGTGGCAGCAAGTAGGTAGAGCGGGGAGAAAGTATACTCCCGATATTGGAATAGAATGCGTGTCTTTCCTTATTCCCTTGCCTAATCCACTTGATCTCTATTATGTAAATAATCCTCAGGAATTAATGAGTAAACCTCATGAACTGTGTCATATCAATCTCGATAATAAGTATATCTTGGAAAATCATTTGAAATGTGCTGCTAAAGAAGCACCTCTTACAGAGAAGGATGAAGCATTATTCGGTAAATCTTTTTCAGATGCAATAGAATCTCTAGAACAAAAAAATCTTGTAAAAAAGAAGGGTAAGAGGTACTATTATAATTCTACTGAACAGTTTCCTCCGCGTTCTGTGAGTCTAAACAGCATACGTGAAAGTGATTTTCAAATCATTATTGAACGGGATAAAGGACAATCCACACTTATTACGTATGAAGAAAAATCTTATGTGTATAAGGAACTGCATGAGGGAAGCATCTATCTCTATATGGCAACACCATATCGCGTGCATGAATTGGATCTAACGAATAAAGTAGTTAAACTCTCTAAAGACAATGGAAATACTTATACTCGTTCACGAGTGATCACTGATATTTTGCAGAGAGGAAAAGGTGATAAATCAAGGACTGAAGAAGGTTTAAACGTTTATTACGGTGATGTTCAAGTATCAGAAACCGTAGTGGGATATGATGTCCTCGCTATTGAAACTAATGAACGATTAGCTCGAAAATCTCTTGATTTACCTCCTATTGAACTTGACACTAAAGCTATGTGGTTCTCAATCAATCCAAGTAACATTGAAATACTAGAATCCGAAGGATTCAATTTTGATGGAGCAATTCATGCTTTAGAGCATGCAGCAATCAGTATGACACCATATTTTACAATGTGTGATAGGTGGGACATTGGAGGTGTATCTACAAGACAGGGTTCTCAAGAATTGGATGAATGGCCTGTGATTTATATTTATGATGGTTTTCCAGGTGGAATTGGTATTGCAGAATCTCTGTACGATGTTGTATATGAGCTTTTAAAGAAGACACATACGCTTATCAGCTCATGTAAATGTAGGGAAGCCTGTCCTGGTTGTATAATCTCTCCAAAATGTGGAAATAACAACAAACCTCTAGATAAATTGGGTGCAAAACGATTACTAGAACTTATACTAAAACTCTAAGTCACAAAATTTTTAGTGTATCTAGATTAGATTGATGTATGATACCTCGGAAGGTATTTTTCACAAAAGGTGTAGGGCATGGAAGTAGTGAAATATTAAGTTTCGAAAATGCTCTTCGTGATGCTCAAATCGCATGTTACAATCTTGTGAAAGTATCTTCAATTCTTCCATCTGGTTGTAATGAGATTCCAGTTGAAGAAGGTGTACAATTTTTATCTCCCGGACAAATAGTATATACTGTATTATCACGTAAAACCCAAAAAACAGTAAATACCAATATTAAAAGTATCTATGCTTCGATAGGGGTCGCCCAACCATCTCAAACTAATCAATATGGATATATCGGTGAAATGAATGGAATGGACTCTACCATAGAAATTATTAACAAAAAATCCCGCGAGCAGGCAATTGAATTACTGAAGTCCTCACGGGAATTAGATACATCAATCAAAATTAAAACGTCTAGTATTACTGCATTTTCTTCACTTTCTTCAACCGAGGAATTTACTACGTGTGTTGCAGCAGCAGTTTTTATTGAATAGGAGTTGAATTTTGTGAATCATTCGTATCGATTTTTCGATTTTCCCTCTCAAAGAGATGATTCGGAATTCATTATTATTGGAGTTCCAATAGACGGAGAAATGACACACAATCGTGGAAGTTGTACTAATGCACCTGAAGTAATTCGAAGAACTTCATTAGATCTTTCATTTGCGTCAGAAGATGGGACTGACCTAAATTTTTTGCAAATTGCTGATATTGGGGATATTCCGAAGGATATCAGATTAGATAACCTCGTAGAAACGATCATGAAAATATTAGAGCAAGAGTCAAAAAGCATCCCTATATTTATCGGTGGTAGTCATTTTATCTCATATTATACAGTGAAATCTCTTCTGCAGCAAAAATCTTTTGATAATCTACATTATTTTTCATTAGACGCACATTTAGATTGCTACAATGAGTGGAATGGTAATAAATACACCCATTGTACAGTCACACGACGAATTTTTGAATCCCTAGGATCTGATCCTAAGAAAGTACAAGTAATTGGCACAAGAGATATGGACCTTCCAGAAATGGATTGGATTAAGCGTATGGGTGTTAAATTCACAACTATGAACGAATATTCAGATAAGAATAAGGAAATTATCAGTTCAGGGAAAGGACCCAAACCAGCAGCCTATATTTCCATAGATATTGATGTTTTTGATCCTTCAGTGGCTCCAGGAACTGGATATCCTATACCTGGGGGGATTGTTTATCGAGATTATTTTCATATTCTAGATCAAATTATACAACACTATACTATAGTAGGAATAGATTTTGTGGAATATTCACCAGAACTGGATTTACCAAACAAAATGACTGCTTTTCTAGTATCAAAACTAATAATTGAAACAATTTTGAGGATAAAAAAAGAAAAGTAGTAAATTTCTACTATTTACTAAGTTTTATTTCTTCTAAAATCCGCTTGTTATCATCAATTCGTGCTTTTGTGAGAGGCCAGTAGATAAGGCACACAAAAGCTACAGCTAAGATAACCACAGGCCACAATCCGATTAGAAATCGCACACCCAACTCTCCCATTGGACCCGTATCTCGTAGAAGCCAATTTCCCCATCCTGTACCTGTAAACACAATTGCGATTACCGCAAAATTGATACCTGTTGAAAATCGATTGAAGAATGCAACTACTCCATAATAGGCTCCTTCACGCCTTACTTTTAATCCAGATCGAGCGGTATCGTCATCAATTACTACCGCAATTCCTTGATCGTATAAATACAACGAACCTCCAAGTCCCACTCCCATAACAGCTACCAAGATATAGGCTAAGATTACATCACCTTTTTGCGGAACAAATGCCATTATTGGTAATGTTACTGCCCAGTAAGCTATTGCGATCATATAGGCTTTTCGAATTCCAAGCTTCCTTTGGAGAAACATCCACAACGGTGTGCTCGCCATACCGACTAATAATCCAACAAAAATGACAATCCCGCTATCCACATCTTCGACGACAACTTCTGCAAAAAATGGAATTATGGTCGGTAAGATATTATACACAATAAAAATTGCAAGAGCTGTTACAGCATAAAGCACAAATGCCTTATTTTTTAAGGTAAGTTTAAATGATTCTTTCCATGTTGGAGCATTTTTCGCATCATCTGCGAACTCCTTTCGCTCAAAAGATCCCCAAAAGAACATTATGCCTATAGTTACTAGCACAATTGCTGCTGCGATTATTCCATTAAGTAAAAATTTCGCAGGAGCATCT
>JAEOTN010000420.1 GCA_016839865.1 Promethearchaeota archaeon
ACTAACAAGATCAAATTAGCAATTATACATCCAAGAAGAATTTTGTATCCATGACCGATCTTAATACTTGCGTTCGTAGCATTTTGACTCTCACTACCCATCGAATAAATTCTAAAATCATTCCATCCGGATTTTATGAAATAATATGCTGTAGCTGATATAATCAATCTTAGAAAGTAGATAATCTGACTTACAAAAGTAAAGACTGTAATATCCATAGTGACTGGATTGATAAAAATCGGATATATAAATCCGAATATATTAAGTCCTATGAGAATTATCAGACCAATTAGGATCTTTCTCCAAAATTGTATGAGTGTGCGATTTTGGGACTCTTTGGCGAATTTTTGTCCGAAGAAAAGATAAAAAATAATGAGTATCCATCCACTTACAGTGAATATAAGACCAATGATATTCATCGGTTCACTTAAAGGTCCTGTGTAAAGTAGCCATGACCTTATATCCATTGAAATAAAGAAAAATATTCCAGGTAGAACAACAAAGTAAATTCCAATTAATAAGAGTAAGACAGAATTCAAACCACTAATGAATAAGGTAGTTCCAAAATTTTTCCGTGACATTATACGATAGAATTCTCAATCTTCTATTTAAGAATTTTACATAAAAAACATGAATCATAAGGAAAAATTACATAATTTGTTTTTGCAGATCCAGGGTGAATAAACGCTTTTTAATCGTCCTGTTGCGATATAGCGTGTTTTGTAACTCGTAGAGATTTCTCTCATCAACGCAACCAATCATAGACTCATTCAAATAATATAACAGCAATGCACCATTGAATTTATCACGAAAAGCGGACACCTTGAAATTTCCACATCCGCACTCTACGTATATGGAATCATCTTGAACGTCGTAACTTAATTTTGTCTGATGGCAATAGGGGCACTCGTTATGCTTTAAACCGTCAATCATATCTTCAAATTTGAATTGAGGTTTTTCTAAGGGGGATGATTCGATCTCCATGTTTGTCACACACACCAACAAATACACACATAGTGATCCTACCATCTCACCCTTTAGAAGTCGAATGTTATTGTCGTGTTATTCTAATGATAAGTGTGTGAAATGTTTTCTAATTTTCAAAATCCAAGAGATATTTTAGTATCGTTACAACACATTAAATGATGAAACGCGTGAATAGAAAAATCAGGGAGATGACCCCTAAAGAGTATTATAAGCCTGATTTACTTGAGAAATTAAAATATTATGAATCTTATCTAAAAAAAAATCCATTACCTCTTCCAAATTCGGAGCACGTAGAATGGTTGGATGACGAAATTGGAATGTTTTGTCATTTCAGCATTAATACGTTTTATAATAAGGAATGGAGTGATGGAACCCTTCCAATTAAAAATTTTAACCCTATTCATCTAGATTGCGAGCAATGGGTTAAAACTGCTCAAAATCTCGGAGCAAAATATATGATTGTTACTGCAAAGCATCATGATGGATTTTGCACCTGGCCTACAAAGACAACCGAATATAGCATCAAAAATACACCTTTTCAAGATGGGAGGGGAGATATTGTTCGAGATTTTGTCGCTGCATGTAAAAAACACGACATGAAAATTGGATTTTATCTATCTCCGTGGGATAGACATCAAGAACGATTCGGGTGCTATCGAAATGAAGAAGCGTATGACGAATTTTACTGTCAACAACTCACCGAACTCCTCACTTGGTATGATGCAGACGTTACCTATATTTGGTTGGATGGGGCAGGAAGTGAAGGTCATCAATATAATTGGAAGAAAATTGTAGGAGTAATTAAGAAGTACCATCCCAAAGCTTTGATCTTCGGAATGGGAGATCCTACAACCCGCTGGGTAGGCAATGAATTTGGATATTCCCCCTATCCGATGTGGTATGTACTAAATTCACCCGGAGGTTTCGATGACATGGCAAAAATTGAAATTGAGGGTGTAGGATTATATTTACGAGACAGCAATGGATTTGGGAATCGATTTATACCTCCCGAATGTGATGTCCCGATTCGTCGTTTTCACTGGTTTTATCACACTAATGACCGATTATTACTGAAATCGTTAAAACAATTGATTCTCCTTTACGATAAATCCGTAGGTAGAGGTACAAATTTATTATTGAATTTAGCTCCCAATCGTGAAGGATTAATCGATCCTCCAGACGCTAAACGTGCAAAAGAATTAGGAGATCTTATACGAAAACGCTATTCTACCCCAATAAAGGAAATCACTGGGACAGAAGGAATTGTGGAATTGGAATTAGAAATGGATTCCCCTACAAAAATTAATTGTGTAATGATCCAAGAGGATATTCAACTTGGGCAAAGGATTCGAGAATACGAACTTCAAGTATGGGATGAAAATGCTTGGAAAACTATTAAAAAGGGAATTAGTATTGGTCATAAGAAAATCGACCATATAAAATCCGTCAAAATCACTAAGCTTCGATTGAGAATTACACGATCTTTACAACCTCCAAATATCAAATCACTCGCAGTTTTTTCAATTTAGAGAAATTGAATTTTTATTAATTTCTTTCTCTAACTATTAAATATGGGAAAAATGCTTCAGAATTCCATTCTCAAATTTGATAGTGATATAACTACTAATACGAATATCGGTAGGATTTTTATCAAACAAAATACTGAATGGACAATCGCAATTGATGAGATGGTCTTAAAATCTGGAAGAAAGACTTTACAAATTCATTCTTATTCAGAAGTGTCAAAAACTGGAAAATATATCTCACTAATAGTTAATTTTATGGGGAATTTATCATTTAGATTTAAAATTGAAGAAAATAGCTCAGTTATTCATATCACACCTGATTTTTATGATACTCTTGCACTGGAAAATCTAACTCTTATTCTAAAAGTTAATTTACACAACACAAATCAGTATGATTACCTCAATTTCTCTGGAAACAAATATCGAAAGATTCGAAATCCTGAGAAATTCTCGTTAAAAGTCCCTCCTACGGGTGCATTCGGACAAGTTTGGACGGTGCACTCAAAAGATCTTTATTGTGGGATTGTTGGCTTAAATCAACCCGAAATTCAAGAGTTTCGAGCAAAATCAACTGCTAATGGTATCGTGCTTTCACAAAAAGTGAAAGTAAATTTCGAAACCGATTTTTGCGTCATCGCTGGTAGAGGAGATTTGATATCCCCTATGCGAGAAAAATTACTCTATATCCTGCCCATCAAACCCCTTTCGATTAAATATAAGGACAATTTATCATCTGAAGCAGTTCTTTCCTTCGAAACTTTATATAATCATTTTCTCATAGATTGTACATCTGGAAAATCACCCTCGAGTTTCATTATGTATTATTCTGATGGAAAAGAAGGATTTCACTATAATAAATTGAGATATACTACGATCGGAAACTGTTTTTCCGTTGGGTATATCACTGGGCCTATGGCATTATATATATGGAAGAAAGATCTGAGATATCTCGAAATTCTTTTGAATGAATTCCTTCCCCCAATTCTTAATGACGCATTAATCCAAACTGGTCCAATTGCAGGGAGTTATCTGGATACCTACAACCATAAACTTGGGTATTGGACAACTGGACGCGTACAAGATCCAAAAAAAGGATTCACAGATTGGTTTCCTGTTAAACGAGATAAGAAGGGCACACGAATATCTTGGGTAGCACCTCCTCTGAAACCTCAATTGAAAAATGGACTATGGCATTTCATAGTTGAAAAATATGATATACTCACTCGTGAATTAAGCAATCCTGGAGTTCTAAGAAAATATGACCAACTAATAGTATCTCCTCCCTACTCCGGTCAAATTGCCTATAATCTTCTTCAAGTATTAATCCAATTAAAGGAATCAAAAACGGATCCAATTTTTCTTGGAGATATGGAGGAGAAGCTCAAAAGTTCAATTCACAAGACAGTGGATTTTCTTATGAAGTATCAAAAAGATGATGGATTATGGGATCAGGAACTTAATGAGGATGGAACAACTTTCTGGAAACAAGAAACGGGTGCGTGTATTTATCCTGCTGCCTTATTATTCTGGTGGGGTGTGTTATTTGGAGGCGAGAAAGCCATTAATGCTGCCAAAAAAGCTTTACAAGCATGTGTTAAACTGTTGGAAGATGGAGAATATTACGGTGTCTATTTCGAAACTGATGCTGCGAATCGTCAAGGGGACTTAGTAACCGCAATAGCTTGCATTAAATGTTTTTCTAAAGTGTATGAATTGACTAAAGAGGAAGAGTGGTTGGATCACGCTAGAAGAGCTGCATGGCATCTATTAAGTTATATGTGGGGAACGGGAGTGCGAGATACGAAAAATAATGTAATAACGGGTGGAATGCCGGTAACAACTTACAAATCGATGGGTTTTCCAGTTATTGGGGGTTCAGAATTATGTCAAGCAATTGAGGGATTATTGGAACTATCTCTTTGGGATCGAACATTTTTAGTCTATGCAGAAGCGGGATTAGGATTTCATTCGCATTACATGTATTTCAAACACAACGATGATCGAGGTACAAATGAAATAATGTGGGGGACGCTTGAAAATTGGAGTACATCAACTAGTGTGGACTTTGCTTCCTATGCAACTGGTCCTCTCATTAGATCATTATATCTCTATTCGAAACTTATGGATATTGATAAAAATACTGATTAATTGTTAAGTAATTTGGTTTAGTTTTCCTCACATTCCATTTTCATACGAAAATGGGTTTCTTCCTCAATATCATCCTTAAATCCTATTTTATGGTAGAATTTTTTTGCCTTCAGATTGGATTTGAGTACATGCAAAAGAACATTTTTTCTCTTCTCATTGGCATTTTGAACTATTTTCAACATTAGATAGGTTCCAATCCCCTTATTTTGATATTCCGGTAAAATTTCAATGTTATGAACCATCAACACCTCTGAGTCCTCTTCGATTACTAGGATACCAATATCTTTCGCACACCATTGGATGATTTGTGTGTATTTCGGACTGAAATTCTTTTTATGGCGCTCTCGTTGGAAATCCTCATCCCACTCACCCCAAATCTGTTCAATATATTGTTTCAATGTAGTTTTTTTAACGTTGTAATAAAATTCACTATCTTCGGTGAGGCAGTGGCGCAATATGATATCTATTTCAAGATTAGGCTCTTTATGAGTGTCCATATAAAATCTCCAAATATCTCTTTAACACTGATTGAAATAAATAGAAAAAATTGTATTTTTGGAGATTAATGCTCTATTCGCTCTAATAAGAATGACACTGGGCGGATTCCATCAGTACAGCAACTATACATTTTGTATTTTTCGACCCAACCCTCATGATCTCCCCCTTTCGCTAATACTCGAAGATCAGAGTAGATATCCTTCCATGCATACCCGCAAAACCCTTCTGGTTTCTGCATATTCTTGCTGATAAACGTATCTCCTTCCTTGAAAGCCTGGCATACCGTATATTTCTCGCCATTGGGACGTAGTGGCACATTATTATCGAATATATATTCAGGAGTTACTCGTTTGATTACAGTGATTTCTATGTTGTACATTGTCATGATATTTGCGTCATGTATTTGAGAAATAAAAAGATTTCAGAAGAGAGTCCAAATCCTTCTTTAATGCTTTTTCATTGAGATAATTTTTAATCCAATACTGATGGAAGTGATCGCCACAAAACCTAAAACTAATACAGTAGAACATCCAAGTATAGTCATTTCCTAAGTACAGGTTATGAGAGGGTAAAATATGATGCTGTTTCGTTCACTTGAATCAACTACTATTACTTCATATTTATATAACGTATTTGTATGTAATTCTATATCGTTAAAACGGAAAAAATCGTGTATTTTACCCCTTGATCAGACCTAGAAGCATGGGATAGGATTTCATTCATCAAAACACTTAAAATCCCTCACTTTTACATATTTTTATGGTAGAATCAGAACCACGAACTGTGAAAGAATCCAAATCCCAATTAATGGAAGTAATGGAACCCGAATTCACGAATGTCCACGGTAATGTGCAAGGTGGCAAAATCATGAAGATGATTGATCAGGTTGCATTCATTGCTGCTTCTAGACACGCACATTCTAATGTAGTTACTGCATCAGCGGACCGGTTTGATTTTTTAAGTCCGGTTTTCGTGGGAAATGTTGTGCTTGCAAAGGCTAGTGTTAATTATGCTGGTACGAGCTCTATGGAAATAGGGGTGCGAGTGGATGCAGAATGCTTGAGAAGTGGCAAAATAGTACATGTGAATAGTGCATATCTAACTTTTGTTGCACTGGATGAGGAGGATAAACCTAAAATAGTTCCGAAGATCATTCCGGAAACCGAGGAGGAAAAACGCCGATATGATGAAGCAAAAAAAAGGAAAGAAAGTAGAATGAAAAATCGAAAGAGAAGAAAACCTTCATCCCCGTGTATGACACGTATTAAAAACGGCCCATTTTCCTATAAACGAGCCGAATAATTACAAACCTCATTTTCGACTGAATTTACTTTTATATTGATCTGAATGGAATGGTTTTAATGCCTAGCCATGTTAAACTCCGTTCTACAGGTACATTGACCTTGTAAAAATTAA